>QIJM01000124.1 GCA_003232445.1 Paraglaciecola arctica | reverse complement strand
AACAGTGCCGTTTGTCCATAAAAGCATACCAATTATCGATAGGGTTATGGTTGGTAGCTTATGTGGTGCTGAAATCCCTGCCTATACGTCATAATAACGAGGTTGATGAGAAGTAGGGTAACTCCCCTCATTATTAACCTACTAGGATTCAAAAGCAGAGACAGGCCACCATGGCCAGTTTCTCTTTCCGGGTGATTACTGTACAGGTTACTGAGTGAAGATAATTATCCCAATTGTAACTAACAGTGTCCCTAAGAATTTATTGGTCGTAAATTCTTCCTTTAGAAATAATGTTGATGCTAACATTACACATATATAATTCAGACTGATTATTACAGTGAAACTCAACATCGACATAGTTTTTAAAAGCTGAAATGAAATCAGTACTGTCATAAGAAAGATGATATATGCGCTAATAACATATACATTGATGAATACAGAGCGTTTGTTATCGGCACCAAGCTTTAATAATACTTGTCCAATCGTGGTGAACGTAATGATCAACATACCAAGCACGACTTCCATCATGATTTTTTAGGGCCATAAAAAATAACAAACAATCCTGAAATCATTACACCTAAACCAACAATTTTGTTTAAAGTCACAGCTTCATGAAAAATAAACACAGCGTAAATAAGTATCAGAACCTGCACTAATGATGCATAAGGGTAAATTTTAGAGAGAGGGGTGACTTTTAATAGTTGCTGCCAAAAATAAGCCCGTAGGGCAAAAAAAACAAAAGCGAAAGCTAGCGCATAGTATTGATATACACTATAAGTAGCCGCAATTTTCATACTTAAAAAAGATAACGACTGTATTACAATCGAAG
This sequence comes from Paraglaciecola arctica, assembly GCA_003232445.1. GTDB lineage: Bacteria > Pseudomonadota > Gammaproteobacteria > Enterobacterales > Alteromonadaceae > Paraglaciecola > Paraglaciecola arctica_A. Next base: position 17,189 of record QIJM01000124.1, on the reverse strand, counting down.
CACTAAGTAAAATGAAGGTCCTTGTTAAGACAGGACTTTTAATAAATCCACCTATATTTATCAATTTAAAAACTTCCGGAAAGCAATTCTTCTTTGTGTCTGGACCAATAGTCACCGTGAACACGATTTACAATAACAGGAATATCTTTAAGATTCAGTAGATGCGCAATAATAAACCTATGTCGCCCATCTTCCAGTATTTTATTTCCATCACGGTCAATGGAAATGCAGATTTCGTCAAGAAGTTCGCTATTAGTCAGGCTTTTTTGTGATTTGAAACCATGAGTCCTTATGGAATTGTATAAGATTTTCCAGTTGTTTAGTCGGGTTTCAAGTTGTTGTTTGTTTTTAATATAGCGTTCGCGCTGCTGATCCATTACTTCTTTGTAGAACTGTGTGGATTCATAGGGTAGACCATTGAGAAAAACATCTTCGCCAAACTTATACATCGTGTCATCCATTAGCAGCGTTCGCTTTTTATCCCAATCGCCTGAAAGAACAGTGCCGTGAGAAAAATATTTACTAAAAATGTCGGAATTCCTAGTGCTATCCGATATATACAGAATATCTTTTGAATCAATCAAAAATATTCGTATCGGTAGTTTTGAGCTCGCCCGCATTGTTCCGATGTGATATATGCATTTGAAAACAATACGGATAATGTTTTTAGTGAAACGCTGAACTACAAGAGGGGAATTGTCATAATAGACTAGAGCTCTATCAGTTAGCTTACTAAATAAATTCATTTTTATATAAATTACTTAGCTCTGCAATAATAAATACTTTCAATCGAAAAGCTTTTAAACAGGCTGTACTTATAAATCAGTTTATCTAACATGTAGAATAGTTTGTACAAAACAGGCAGGCCATATAGGTAATTTGGAACGAAACCGATTTTTGACACCCTTTCAATTTCAAACCCACAATCGCACAATAAGTTTTTAACTTCGGCTTCTCTAAATGACCGCCTTACACCTAGGTCATAATTCGAATGCACAGGAGATTCTTTTTTAAAAATTTTTGAATACAAAAACAACGGCCAGTTTAAACTCACAGGATTGTCATGAACATTGAAAATCAATACCCCATTTTTATTGATATGTTGACGAAGCGCCAACATAACATCTTTTCGCAAAGAATCCTCAGCTCTTAAAAAAAATCTAAACGCAAAAATAATATCATAAGTCTTACTAGGGGCATAGTCGTTATTCGTTATGTCAAGGACATTAAACTCAGCTTTTATTTTTTTCTCCTTAGCCACCTGAATCATTTTTTCAGAAATATCTATACCCGTTATAGAGTTTACATAAGGTTGTATTAACTCTGTTAATCTTCCAGTCCCACATGCGAAATCTAGGGCATCCATTTTTTTAAAAGCCATCGAATGCTCTTTAAGGTAATTACCTAGCTCAACCTTTTCGATTAACCAACGAGCATATGAAAATCGATCAACAATTGAAAAGGTTGTATCAAACCCTTGGTACATCGTTTTATAAGTATTTACCACATCAGAACTCAGATGAGACTTCCTATATTCAGGCGAATTATCATTCACAATTTAAAACCCATAATGTATTACCTCTGTACCATTCTTTTTAATGGTTCAGACTCAATTAAATAGTCACTTTTTAATAATCGATATCGTTTATTTTCCGACTGACAGTTTTCATCAAGTACCTTAAAACCAAAAGACTGATTAAATCGAATTGCTCTATTGTTTCCACTTAATATTGTGGCTTCTAAAGCTTTCAGTTTTAGCGTGGTAAAGGCAAAGTCTATAATAGTGAAAATAGCTTTAAAAGAGATTAAAGGTATTTTTAGTGACTCTGTATCCGCAATAAATATCCCAAGATCACCAGACTCGTTATTAATATTTTTGATCTCAGTGAGTCCAATAGGATAATTTTCATAATGGATGATGAAATAATAATTTCTTTCCATATTAAGTGATCGATACCACTTCTTTTGCATTTTTATAGTGATATGTTCTCTAAAAGCCATGAATTGATTGACCTCGGCACTATTTCTCCATATACGAAGCATTTCTAAATCACGCTCTTCCACGCGTTTAAGCGTAATACCAAAACCGCTTATTTGCATATTTCTATTTGCCTACAAAAGCTTTGAAATAAATCATAGCCATCCCAAATATGAGAAAATTCAAGTGATTTTCCGATTGGAACAATTCTATCTATACCAACTGGCTGTGTTTCGAGTAACACATCTTGAAGTTGCTCATTATTGAACCCGTAGTAAGATATAGTTTGGATTTTCTTCGTAATATTAGAGAAGATAGCAGGTAAAGATTTCGCTTCAAGCTCATAAAACAAACCCGCACCACAATGTAAGTTATCATTGATGTTTTTAAAATCAGTCAATTTTATTCTATTAATATACGGAGAGTTTGTTTTTATTATATGAATATTCTCTTCTATTGCCAGCGAACATTCCGCAACAAGCTTATTTACAATATCAGCAGCTTCGATGTTATCTGGTTTGTTTTTAAGAGTACGAGCTTCAAGCTTATCCCATAGTATGTGTTGTGCACGCGATATTTCTTTAGCGGTCCCTACCCAGACGATTAATCTAATTGAAGAACAGGCCATCTGCCCAAACCAAAATGCATCATTATAAAATGATGTTATAAATTTATCAATTTCATCATTATCTATGAGTGCAGATGATTTAATGAGTGCAAAAGAAAATTTATCTGCAAAGGTTAATTCAGTGGCAGTTGCTTTAATAGGAAATTCACGTATTTTTTCAATCGTCTTATCTCCTCCCCAAATAACTCGTATATCTGCCAGCAATGAAAGTTTTTTTGTGATGTCACTGTTATGGGCGTATTGAATGATGAAGTTACTTGATTGTATGATAGCGTATTTATTTTTAGCCAATACAGTAGATATGATACTTAACAAATACAAAACTTGGTGATTACAGTTATCTGATATTCTCAATATATTGCAATTGCCTACTAAAAGAGACAAAAACCATGAGTAGACAAAAATAGTGTCTACATTCGAAGGCGGCAGGTGAAAAACAACACCTCTAGGAAATAGCAACTTATCTTTATTTTGTTGAAAAAACATATCTTGTAACTGATTAATATGTCCTCTGCGCATCCAAAAGGCCAGTGTTACCATCTCAGGAAATGATTGAGCCCCAGTGTCATTCAAAATTTCCTGTGATACATCATTAACAAACTCGACCAAAACATTTGAAAAGGGCGCCAGACCTGTGTTTCTGACATCAATGTCGTCTATTATTTTAAGGCCTTGAGGTGAAATAATATTCATCGGTTTGGCGTTTGAATAAATTCATAAACATCACTACAGCCTCTAATTTCAGCCTGTGGTAAACGACCACTTATAGTAAAATACTTTCCCTTTCTACCGCAAGGGCAGTCATCTTCGCCCAATATCGTTCCTAAATCTTCTGTCAGCAATGAGTGACCGGGGTAGCTTTTTGGTAAAACAGAAACCGTTTCTACCAGGCCTTCGTGTAAATGATTTAATGGCTGCAAACTCATGGTGTCTCTTATGATAATATCAGAAAATATTGACGCATGTAGATGATCTTGTTCGCATTCGATATATATTGAGCCCACCTGCTCAACCATGCCATAAAAATTATGAATATGCTCAAGATTGAAGAGTTTCTTAAACTTATCTTTAAATGTTCTATTGTCGACAGATTCATGAATTAGTTTTTTCCAGCCGCCACTGTGCATTAAAATCGCTGCTGAAAGATCAAACTTGATTCTGCTATCCTTCAATGGCGTGTAAAAATACTTCCATATCATATAAGTAAATCCAAAAATAAACACTTTTTCATTTCTGTATTTGTTTAAAAAATCAGTGATTGCATCAAAATTTATGCTCATGTCATGATTTAGCGCATAGGTATGATCTCGACCAAATGTTGATAAACCCATAATTCCTGCGCCTCTTGCAGAGAATTCCTTTGGGTTTTTGAACACGGATTCTGTATCAATAATAAGCATAGGTAATCTTTTCTTGCCTAAAAAGTCCTGTGTTATTTTGACCAATACTTTCGTTTGTAGACTCGAGGTTTCCTTATCTATATAAATTTTCGATACTTTTTGCGATGTTGTCCCTGACGATGTAAGTGTTTTAATTATATCCGCATCATTACAACTCTTTAGTTCATAATCTTTAAAAATCCTAACCGGTAAATATGGAAAATCTTCTAACTTATTGTACTTTTTATCCAAAATTCCGTATGACTTTAAAATATTGTAATATTCCCGCGAATTATTTTGGTGAAAAATCATTAATTCATTTAGTTCGGAAATCAAAAAATGTCTTTTATCTTTCCGTTCTAACGAAAATGGCGCTATATTTATGTGATTACTTAAGTTCATCTAAATCCATTAGAATCTTATTGTATTGGATTTTACCAGCTTCAGATATATGGTATGTATCAACATGCGCGGTTTTTATCAGGCTTTTAGGTATATTTAAAAAAAGTGATACGTTTGTTTTTATATCTTCAAGTAAGCTTTTGGTTTTACTTACAATAATTAAATTGTCATCTGTTCCCGTACATATAGCGTCAAGCTGCTGACCTTTTAGGTGGTGCTCAATATCATCTAGGTTATATCTATTACCATAGATTTTTAGCATTCTTTTTAAACGACCTGTAATATAATAAAAACCATGTTTATCTCTATAAGCTATATCCCCAGTGTGAAGCACATTTTCTAATTCGTCGCCTTTTGCGAGATCCTCTGTACAAGTAGCATACCCTAGCATTACATTGTTACCGGAATAGACTAACTCGCCAGCTATATCATGCCCTTCAATTAATTCCCCATTAATTAGATCCTGTAGATGAAGCTTGCCGCCCGGTATGGCACAACCAATACTAGATATTCTTTCCAAAATTTCATCAGGTGCTAAATATGATATTCTTGCTGTTGCTTCAGTCTGCCCATACATAATATAAAGCTTAACATTATTATCGCTTGCCCAGAGCGCGTATTCTTGAGCAAGCTTAGAATGTAATTTCCCACCTGCCTGAGTTAATACTTTAAGACTTGGGATATCCATTTTCATAAACCCAACTCTCTTTAACATTTCATAAGAATAAGGAACACAATTTAAACTGGACAATTTGTATTTAGCGCAAAGACTCCAAAACTCTCGCTGTATAACTGTTAAACGAGACACGATGATGCTTGCGCCTTTGTTTATGTGCGTATTTATTATAGATAACCCATAAGAATACGATAACGGCAGATTGGTGATCGTGACATCTTCACTTTTAATGTGCAAATATTCTTCTATTGAAGCACAATTGAAAAATATGGCCTTCTTTGAAAGGCGTACCATTTTAGAGGACCCGGTAGAACCCGAAGTCGATAACATAAGACATAAATTGGAGTTAAGACTCATTGGTTCTGGGTTGATTTTTAGCAAGCCATAATCACCTATGGAAAATTCATAACTGTAAGAGGTGTCTTTTTTTTGCCAGATATAATTTGGCCGATACTCTTTGATTATATTTTTTGTGGCCTGCTTGTTAGCAGTGGAGGCCATTATGAAAACATGGTCTGATCTTAGAAGGCTAAGATAAATAAAAATAGTTTCAACGTTTGTGGTTGCTTCTACAACAATAAGCTTCTTACCTGAAGGTAATTGGCATTCAATGTCCTGACAGATCATATCCGTTTCAGAATATGTATATACTTTATTTTCAGTAATCAGGCATGTTTTATTTGAATATCGAGAAAGGTTATAAGGAAACATTTAGATTAGCATACCACCATCAACACCAATATTTTGCCCGGTAATGTATGATGCCAGATCAGATGCTAAAAACAGTGCTGCGTTAGCCACATCTTCTGCACTTCCAACCCTGCCCATCTTTATGGTATCAACAAATGATTTGCGCTCTTTAGCAGTAAGCTGGTTTGTCATGTTGGTATTAATGAAACCAGGAGAAATCGCATTAACCCGGATATTACTTGCTGCCAATTCTTTTGCCATTGATTTAGTAATACCAATTAAAGCAGCTTTACTTCCGCTGTACACCGACTGACCCGGTGCTCCATTTGTTCCCATGATTGATGAAATATTAATAATGCTACCGGGACTATCCCTTCCCATTTTTCTGCTACAGTATTGTGATATTTCATAAAGGCTAAACACATTTGTTTTATATACATTTTCCACCATGTCACTGGAGATCATGCCAAATAGTGCAGCTTGCATAATCCCAGCATTATTTACTAACACATCAATGCTATGGATTTCCTTATATAGATTACGAAAAGCTTGCTTGATTTCTTCTTTTTTAGTGACATCAAATATAACAGTGGAAATCTTACAGTGGTATGAATTTTTTAAATTTTGCTTTAAGTCTTCAAGTTTTTTTTCATCGCGAGACTGTAATATCAAGTGAGCATTATTGTCAGCGAAGGTAGCTGCAATAGCTTTACCAATGCCACCAGTAGCACCTGTAATTAAAGTTGTTTTACCTGCAAGCATTGTTAGAACTTAACGCCATATTTATTTAAAATTTCTTTTGCTTTCAACACTGAGCTCATATCAATAATGTCGTCAGTATCCAGCATGATATCAAACACATATTCTAGCTGTGCAACTAATCGCATGTGCGCCAAGGAATCCCATTGTTCAATTGTATTGTACTGTAATTCATCATTTACTATATCTCTACCCACTTCCAAGACACTGGTAAAGACATCAATAACCTTATCAGCATTAGCCACTATGTTTATCCTCAATATTAATTGTCTGACCGATTATGTAAAGAGGTCTGTTTTTCGCTTGGTCGAATACCTTACCTATATATAGACCTAAAACACCCATATTGGCAAATAACAATCCCCCAATAAAATAGATTGAAACAATGACTGATGTCCAGCCTTCAACTGGAGTACCTTGCACAAAATAACGCGTCACAAGAAAAATAGAGTAACTCAATGATGCAAATGCCAGTAAAAATCCAAATTTTATAGATAGCCTGAGTGGTTTATTTGATTGGGAAATTATGTTGTCAATGGCAAGAGTAATAAGTTTTTTTAGGGTATAGGAGCTATTGCCGCTTTCTCTGGCATCATGCTCAATATCAATAACTGTTTTCTCAAACCCTAACCAGTTAATAAATAGAGGATATGATCGATTTTGTTCTTTAAGCTTTCTTAACTGATTTAAAACGCCTGAAGAAATGATGCTAAAGTTTGCAATTCTATTATCGACATTGCTCTCGGTGAAATAATTTAGTATCTTGAAATAAACTTTGGAGCCTAGCTTTTTAAGAAAAGAGTCTTTTCTTAGTACCCTTCGTCCAAATACGATATCGTATCCTTCCTGTGCTTTATTGTAGAGTTTAATGATCTCTTCAGGTGGATCCTGAAGATCACAGTCCATGACCACAACCCAATCACCATTCGCAAAATCAAGACCGGCGGTTATAGCATGGTGTTGGCCAAAATTGCGAGAAAGATTAAGGCCTTTAATTCTTGGGTTATGTTGAGCAATAGAGTGAATCATTCCCCATGAATTATCTGGGCTAGCATCATTTATCATGATGATTTCATATTCCTGGCTTAAATGATTTAACGTTTTTACTAAGCGTTCACACAGCAATTTCAAGTTATTACAACAGCCGTATACAGGAATAATGACAGAAATATGTGTGGGATTCATAAGGCTATTAGCCATTACTGGCATTCATCAATAGTAATAAAATTATATCATGAATAGTTTTATTAAGTAGCCTTCTAAGCGGTGGTCTTTGAAGCTTGAATGCCATTTCTTAAAGAGCATGCTCTCAACGGTGTGTGCAATGCGCATGCTTGCTGTATTATCGGCCCTGATAAAAATCAAAAATATGTTTAACAACATATTTTTGTATATCAACAGAGATTTCATAGTAAACAGGCAACCGTAGAAGGCACTCGCTGACATTATCGGTTACGGGAAGACCTGCATCGTCTACACGACCAAAAGCCTTGCCTGCAGGGGACGAATGTAATGAAATATAGTGAAATACAGCGCTAATTCCATTGTCTTTCAAATAGTCAATAAGCTCGTTTCGTTCTTCAATATTTCTGCAAAGTATGGCAAATAAATGATAATTAGGTTTGTTGTCAGATTGGATTTCAGGTAATGTTATAAAGCCTTTAGTCTCAAGCTTACTGAGATGTTTTTTATAATACTCAAAGATTATTTTTCGTTGTTTTATAACTTGGCTTAAGTTTTCTAGTTGTGCATATAAAAATGCCATCTGTAGTTCTGACGGCACATAAGAAGAGCCTAGATCAACCCACGTGTAGAGTTCTACCTCATTACGAAAAAAAGATTCACGGTTGGTCCCTTTTTCGCGAATAATTTCGGCGCGCTGGATAAATTTAGGGTTATTAATCAACAACGCACCACCTTCACCACACATGATATTTTTTGTTTCATGAAATGAAAAACAACCGAAATCTGCAATTGTTCCAGAATGCTGACCTTGGTAGTAAGAGCCAACACTTTGGGCCGCATCTTCAATAACATATAAGTTATTTTTTTTAGAAAAACGCATGATTGGCTCCATAGCACAGCTCTGTCCTGCGTAATGAACTACGATAATTGCTTTTGTTTTATCACTTAGACAACTACTTAGACAAGCTTCATCAAGATTAAAGGTCCTGCTGTCGATGTCACAAAATACGGGCGTCGCTCCTCTCAAGGCCACTGCATTAGCGGTAGAAACAAAAGTAAATGAGGGCATTATCACTTCATCACCTGGTTTCAGGTCAATTAACATGCAAGCCATCTCTAAAGCCGCTGTGCATGAGTTAGTCATCAAAACTCTATCACAGTTTGTGTACTTTTCTAAAAATGACTCACACTTTTTAGTATACAGACCATTGCCACTAATATGACCTTGCACAACACTATCTGCAATATAGTCCAGCTCTTTACCCGTGATAAAAGGTTTGTTAAAAGGAACGTTATATTTATCCATAATTACCTACTTACACATAAAGTCAAATGATAAACCCCTGGCAAAAGGGACTACAATATATTTTAGTCCGTTTCTAGCTCGCTCGTCAGTATTTCAAACACTCAAGTTTTTATAGTTTAAAGCGCAGAGAATATGATTCAATATATCAGATGGGACTATTCTAGATAACGATACAAGCAAACCTCCATAGCCCGTGACTCGGTAGAAGCATGAATGGAAACGCATACCCTTTAGTCTACATCACTTCAGAATTTATTCTTACCCCCTCAATTTCAGGGTTAGTATTAATTATATTCATTGGGCAAAAAGACCGATAACCTGGAAGAGTAGTAGCATCTACTCCTGAGAATATTAGATTAATTTCCTCTACGAGGCTGTCTATATATTCTTTTTCCATAAATTCAAAATCTTTGTTTTTTCTGATATGCTCGAGTAGGGTATATGTAGTGGCTTTGTCAACGGGGCTCCTATAGGACCACTTAATCACCGATGCATCGTAAAGTGTTTTCTCTGCTAACTTCCACCTACCAAGCTTAATGTTTGCAAGTGCTGTAACCAGGAAATCATTTAGGACCCAACGATTAAGATGCTTGAAAATTTCAATTACCAGTAAGTCCTGGCCTTGTTGCAATGCCTGGAGACCAATAAACCTTAAATGAAAATCATCCCATGTTTCCATTTCTATCTGGCTTAGTAAGTATTTTTCTTTATTCTCTGCCTGGGAGTAAGCCTCTACAGAGGCCATAAACGGAAGTAAGGGAGAGTAGGCAGGTAAGATGTTGCGGGCTATCTCAATTTCACCCTCAAGTTGATTGATCAGTTCGGGATTGTAACAGGCAGGATAAGCGAGTAGTTCACCAAATAAAGGAAAATTCGGATTTTCTTGCCGATAGAGCGAATATGCAGCACCAACAAAATCTAGGTGAGTTTCTTCTAGATCTGCGACAAGTGAATTATATATATGACCGTTTGGTAATATTATTAATTTAATTTCGTATTTATTAACCTCAGATTGCAAGTATTTAGAATAACGCGCTGATTTTGTATAACTCTTAAAATGTTCAAGTGGGTAGAGAACGTTGGTACGGCCGTCTATGTATATTTGGTTTGCAGGTGAAAGCTCATGGATTAAAAACCCACCCATCCCATAGTTATTGAAGATTCTTCCACTGATTTTATTGTCTGTAATATAGCCTGTTATATCCCATGGGTATCGCAAAGGTGATTTTTTGTTTTCCTCCATATAGTTTCGCGCGGTAACAACACCTGACCAGAGCGTTACAGAAAATATAGCTAGCAGAGTTATACCAATAAGATGTGTGCCTAAAGCTGGTGTTTTTCGTATAAATGTACGAAAATCGACTTCACTCAATGCCCAGGCGAGAATGCATATCATTATGATACCCGATGGTGTCACCATTCTTGCCATTGTAATGGCACTATAAGTAAACACCAAGAAACTGATTAATAAACCAAAGCGTTTCTGCCATACTAACAATGCTGTGGTAAGCACACTAAGTAGAGCAAGGACATATATCATTGGGTGATTGCGGTATAAAATATAGGTGGGCGTGTATTCCTGAATTATCTCTTTCCATTCTGGTGAGAATGTAAACAAACCCATAAGGGTGTGTTGCAGTTGAGGTTTTAAAAAACCAACCATCAATATAATAAGCCCAGAAATTGACCACTTTAACCAGGTCCTAATTGGGGCGCGGTCCTTTAGTTGCTCAAGGGCGACATCCACAAAATAACCAAAAAAAATGATGTAACCGAGCAACGATGAGTGGTAATTTGACCATAGCAAAATCAAGCCTGCCATGAGTGCTATATTGATAGTCTTTAACTGTTTTCCTGCATCGTAATACAGCATAATAGCTAGAATGGAGAAGCTGAAACTGATCAGTTCCGGGCGCACAGTTGCCCGATATTGCAATAAAACGACAATCATTGGCAGCGCGAGAAGATAAACTAGGGTGATTGATTTTATTTGGCGCAAGAATGCAAAGAAAAGTAGAAATAGAATTAATGAAGTCGTTAACCGAAATATTTGGAATCCCGACTCTACCCCAAACTGATCAACCAAAAGCGCAATTAAGCCTTGAAATAAATACGGTGACCCAGATATTTCTTCACCCGGGTAGGTAAAGCTATAGTGATCAATCCAGGGGCTAAGGCCGTGTTGGAGCCAGTCTAGACCTGTTTTTAAATGCCAGTAAGCATCCAGTGAGATTACATTTCTTCGAGCCGTTAATAGTAAAATTGCTACGCAAAGAATAGTAATGCCAGTAATAATGAATTTTTTTCTATTTTCGGTGTATTCAAACCAGGTCATATAGGTGCTCAGATAATTAGAAGGTTGTTTTATGGTTTGTCTGTAAGGGCACTGTATTGCTCAAAGAGACGGGTAACTTTAATTTTCAGGCTCTCAATGCTTTTGTTATTTACGATAACATCATCTGCGATTAACAGCCTTTCAGATCTGCTTGCCTGATAAGAAAGAATTGTCTTCGCCTGCAATAGCGATATATTATCTCTATTCATTACACGCTTGATCTGGGTGCTGGTATCGACATCAACTACAACTATTTTGTCTACCCAGCGGTAAGAATCGCTCGAAGATTTGCCTTCAGCCAGTAAGGGGATTACCAGAATAGCCAGAGGGGTGTCTACCTGTTGTAATTGCCGGATGGATCCCGTTTGTATTAACGGGTGAAGAATTTTTTCCAATTGTATTTTTTTTTCAGAATTTGAAAATATAAGATCCCGCATTTGCTTGCGGTCCAGTGTCCCATCAGCTTGAAGGATGGAGTGGCCAAACTTTTTAGCAACTAATTTTAAACCGGGACTACCTGCAGCAACAACTTCTCGGGCAACTATGTCGGTATCTACAACGGCAGCGCCTAAATCAGCAAAGATATTTGAAACTACTGTTTTACCGGAGGAAATCCCGCCGGTAAGGGCTACAACGAAAGCTCGTATTTGTAGGCTTTTGCGACTTTCTTTCACAATCTAAAATAGTTCAGATAAAGCCCGGTTAATTGATCACCCCACAAGAATGCAACGCAACCGGCAGTTGCCAGGTAAGGGCCAAAAGGAACCGGTTGGCTGCCTTTACGCCTAATAACTAGCAAGAGTCCGCCAATTACGGCCCCAAGCAAGGATGATAGCAAAACAACAAGCGGTAACATTTGCCAACCCAGCCAAGCCCCTATGGCAGCCAGTAATTTAAAATCACCATAGCCCATGCCTTCCTTGCCAGTTAGTAGTTTAAACAGCTGGTATATACTCCAGAGCGATAAATAACCGGCAGCAGCACCAATAATTGCATCTTGGGGTGACACGCCGGAAGCTGCAAGACTTAATAGCAAACCTGCCCAGAGCAGGGGCAGAACAATATCATCCGGTAGCAATTGATGATCAATATCTATACCGGAAAGTACGATTAAAACCCAACTGAATACTAACCCGAAGGCTGATTCCGCAGAGTAGCCAAAATGCCAGACTATTGCTACTGAAACCAGGGCAGTTAGCATTTCTGTGAAGGGGTAGCGTAAAGAAATACTTTGTTTGCAATAGCGGCAACGCCCACGCAAAAAGAGATAACTGAAAAGAGGAATGTTATCGACTGCGGATAATTGGTGTTTGCAATTCGGGCAGAAGGAGCGCTGTTTTACAAAGCCGGGGGGTGTTTGTTCTGTTGTTGTGCTATTACTTACGTTATTTATTATTTCGCTACTTGAGCCTGAATTATCAGATGAGAGCAACAGTTGACATTGCTCTCGCCATTGGTGAAACATTCGTTTGGGTTGGCGTAGAATAACAACATTTAAAAAGCTGCCGACCATTAGCCCTAATATTGCAGTCAGGCCGAGTAACAGAAGCAAATTCTGGGACAATAGTTGACCCAGATCCATCAATATCTGCATAGAATAGTTGCCCTACATTACTGCCGCAAGTTTGAAAATTGGTAGGTACATGGCAATTACCATGCTGCCCACCATGCCGCCAATAACCACAATAACCATGGGTTCGATCAGGCTGGACATGGCATCTACAGAATCGTTAACTTCTTCTTCATAAAAGTCTCCAACCTTGTTCAGCATGTCATCCAGTGAGCCGGCTTCTTCACCAATAGCTGTCATTTGAATCACCATATGCGGGAAAACCCCGGTTTGTTCCATTGCCAGTTTTAAAGTGTGCCCGACCGCTACGTCCTCCCTGACTTCCGCGGTTGCATTGTTATAAACTGCGTTGCCAGTGGATCTTGAAACAATTTTGAGCGCATCTACCAAAGGTACGCCTGCCGCGAAGGTCGTAGCTAAAGTTCTGGCAAATCTGGCAAGTGCTGCTTTTTGTAAAATTGGACCGATTATGGGGATTTTTAAGCTGACCCTATCTATCCAATGTTGGAAGGTAAGTGAGCGCTTTTTGAAATACAGCAACCCGGCGATAGTACCGGCAATTATTAGAAAGTATAGGACACCGTAGTCTCGTACCGACCGGGAAAAATCAACCATAAGTCTGGTAAACGCCGGCAAGTCTGCACCAAAGCTCTGAAAGGTTTCTTCGAACATCGGGATGACAAAAACAAGCAAAATTCCGGAAACCAGAATGGCAACAGCAATTACCGCAGCCGGATAAAAAAGCGCCTTTCTTATTTTACTTTTTATACTCTCCATTCGTTCCTTGTAGGAAGCGATAGATTCCAGCAAACCATCGAGCACACCGGCTTGTTCTCCGGCATTTACCAGATTTTGATAAAGCTCATCAAACTGTACTGGGTGTTTGGCCAAAGCTTCTGCGAGTGTAGATCCGCTTTCAATATCCCGACGGATATCGCCAATCATTTTTGCCATTCGCGGGTTGGCACTGCCATGCTCGATAATCTCTAAAGAACCAACCAGCGGCACACCCGATTTAAGCATAGTGGCAAACTGGCGCGAGAAAACCGCTATTTCTTTCGGCGTGATACGTTGGCCGGCACCACCAAATAATGTCTTAGGTTTACGCCGGACTCTGGTAGGTGTGATTCCCTGTCGGCGCAGGTCGGCCCGGATCAGGTTTTGATTGCGGCCGGTTTGTTGACCTTTCAGTTTTTTTCCGCGTTTATCTCTGCCTTCCCAGAGAAACATTTCCAGTTCAGTTGTTTTTTCCGCCATGGTAATCAGTCCTTGGTTACACGGTTGATTTCAGCCAGACCAGTAACTCCGGTACTAACTTTATTAAGAGCAGCCCGGCGCAAGTCGATAATCCCTTCGCGGCGTGCCTGGGCGTTAATTTTCAGGGCGTTACCACCCTCGAGGATAATGCTTTTAAGTTCAGTGGAAATTGGCATAACTTCAAAAATACCACTCCGACCCCGATAACCATCATTGCAACCACTGCATCCTGTAGGTGCGTAAATGGTTAGATTGTTATTTATTTCTTCTTCACTATAGCCTATTTCTTCTAGTGCGGCAGCATGTATTTCCTCAACATGTTTGCATTTGTGTAATACCCGCACAAGTCGTTGTGCCAGCACGATATTGACTGCGGAAATAATATTAAACGCAGCAACCCCCATTTGTGCCAACCGGGTAATGGATTCTGAAGCGTCATTAGTGTGCAGCGTAGATAGCACAAGGTGACCGGTTTGGGCGGCCTTAACGGCGATATCTGCGGTTTCCAGGTCGCGTATTTCGCCAACCATAATCACATCTGGATCTTGGCGTAAAAACGACCGTAGTGCTTTGGCGAAGGTTAGGCCGGCTTTTACATTTTGCTGTACTTGATTAATACCTTCAACGCGAATTTCAACCGGATCTTCAACGGTTGAAATGTTTTGACCGCCATCGTTGAGAATATTTAGTGCGGTGTATAGCGTTACGGTTTTACCACTGCCTGTTGGACCGGTTACCAGTACTAGGCCATAGGGCTTATTTACAGCCGTAAGAAAATCCTCTTGTTGGTTTTTTTCAAAACCTAAAACTTCGATTCCAAGTTTAGTTACAGAGGAGTCGAGGATTCGTAGCACAATTTTTTCACCAAATAAGGTTGGCAGGGTGCTGACACGAAAATCGATAGATTTTTTCTTAGACAGATTAAGCTTTATCCGGCCGTCCTGTGGTACGCGTCGTTCGGCAATGTCCAGCTGTGCCATAACTTTAAGGCGAGAGGCGATCCTTCTGGCCATGGCGTTGGGTGGAGAAGCTGCCTGTTTTAATACCCCATCCAAGCGGTAGCGCACCCGGTATTTATCTTCATAGGGTTCGAAATGAATATCAGAAGCTCCTTTACGGATAGCGTCCAATAGAATTTTACTGACGAATTTGACCACCGGTGCCTCGTCAATAGCACTATCATCAGAGTCTTGTTCCTGGCTTGAGGTATCGACTTCCAAATTACTGAGGATATCGTCATCATCTTCAGAAAATTCATCAAAACTGGTGTCTTGCGCATCACCGGCACTATCAATAGCAGCATCCAGAGAGTCTGCAGCAACAATTAATGGCTCTACAACCAAGCCTGAGTTGAATGAAACTTCATCCAGCGCCAGTTGGTTGGTAGGGTCGGCGGTTGCTACAAAAAGGGTTTTTCCACGGACAAATACCGGTAACAGCTTATGCCGGTGTAGTAATTTTTCACTAATCAGGTTAATCGGTGTGTCTGTAAGATCCAGAGCGGTAATATCAACCAGTGGAATGCCAAACTCAGCAGCTGCCGCGGAGGCAAGGCGTGCAACCGGTACTATATCGTGTTGAATTAAATGGCTGAGGAGAGTCGAACTATTGTGGTTGGCGGCATCTGTGGCCTCGCGAACTGTGGTTGCATCAAGCAGACCATCATCAGCTAGGCGTCGGGCCAGGCCGTTTAAGCGTACGGTAGTTTTTACATCCGTGTTCATTTCTTTCTCCCCGGTCCCCTGCATTTTCCTGCTGATACCCCCCAAGGATATAAGTTGTAGTTTTTGTTTCTAATATGCGCACATTATCTCTATGTTTGCACTGATAATTATAGCTTGAATCTAACTTTAATGTAATGCCTATCACCTATGGTGCTAAAACTTGATTTTAATAAAAAAACCCCCGTCTAAGCGGGGGTTTTCTGTAACAAAGTTTACTTAGCGCTTATGGGTTAACGACACTCGGCTGGTATTTGTGCCACTATACCACCCGTGTTTGTGCATGCCCAGTCAATACGACCGGAACCATCACTATAGTTACCTGTAAACACAATGTTTATATCTGCGCCGCCGGTATTTACGGTGGTTGCTGTAACAACTGGCACTGTACAGCTACCACTTAAACTTACAGCACTTACATACTTAGATCCAGCGAAAGCGTAGCCGTTATTAGCAGTAGAATTGGTAGATTGGCAAGTTTCTGCTATAGCCAATTTGGCTGAACCTGATACTGAAATAGCCTCTCCATTCTTTGTTCGAATGCTGTAATCCTGATACGCCGGAATTGCTAATGCAAGCAAAATAGCAATAATTGCTACTACAATCATCAGCTCAATCAAGGTGAAACCTGTTTGGCTTCTGTAATTTTTAAGATTAGTCATGTTTATATTCATTTCAGTTTCCCTCCCGGGAGTTTAATTGGTCCAAAAATCAAAAATTATATGCTGCACATCCATGGCAACACACTAACGATACTTCATTTTTACAAAAACCGAAAGTGCGGCGTGAAAATTTACCCCCACGCCGCTCGGCTTGCTGATGCTAAATCCCCATTTGCTCCAGCTCCCTTTCATCTTGCTTTGCCACCTGTTGCCAAGTGTTTCAGCTCCCTCAATAACTGCCAACTCCCTATAGCAATTGCTTAGCTTCCTTTATGCTAACTCCCTTTAGCAACTTACTGGTAAATCCTTTTGCTAATTCCTTTTAGCACCAGCGAGATACTTAATGCAATTAGTATGCCAGATGTCCATTGGTGGCTAGATATGCTGGTATTACTGGGCTTGTTTGTTTGCTTGGTTTAATCGACCAGGGTTTTCAATGGCCATGACCGTCGTAAAGTGACAATATTTGTCAGTAGGGTGGGCATTTATGCCCACGCGCAAGTGTGAATAATTCTAACTTGTCTTTAATATTTCTCTGAGAATCTCAAGGTTTTTTGGAATGACTGTTACCACTAGCCCTACGGGTGCGAACACTTTTTGTAAAAAGGCCTCGGTGTAGTTGCCTTTATCATTCTCGATTT
>QIJM01000663.1 GCA_003232445.1 Paraglaciecola arctica | reverse complement strand
ATCGATTAGAAATGGGCACAAAACTGGATACAGGCGAAAGCAAAAACTTGTACCAGTTTTGGGATGAGCGTATCAGCCATAAATTAAACGAGGCTATTGATACCCAAGGCGACAATGTGTTGGTTAACCTGGCATCAAATGAGTATTTTAAAGCAGTCAAATCTAAAGCTCTAAACGCAGAAATTTACACACCCGTATTTCAAGATTGTAAAAATGGTCAATACAAAGTGATTAGCTTTTTCGCCAAAAAAGCGAGGGGCATGATGACGAGGTATATTCTACAAAATCAGCTGACTGAAGTCAGTCAGTTGAAAAAATTTGATACGGCTGGGTATCGGTTTTCTGCCCAGAAGAGTATGTTTACACGGGAAGAACAGTAGTTTGCAGGGTAAGGACATGGACTACACTTACCCATAGGGCAAACGGGTTGATAGTTGTCTCTGTCATGATGATTCCAAGCAAAGACCATTATATGCCATGCTTAGAATGATCAGTCAAATTGACTCCGCTAAACTGCAAATTTCTTAAAAGCTTCATCAACAGGTGTATCAGCCAGATGGTTAGTGTAATTACTCAATATTTTCTGGGAAATACCAAGAACAATCTCTAATAACTGCTGATTGCCATAACCCACCGCAAAGAAATTTTCAACTTCCTCGTCAGCAAGAACACCACGATTACGTACCATTGCCAAGGTAGTCGCACGCAATGCTTCAAGTTTCGGATTAGCTAAAGGACTTCCATCGAGAAGAGCGTTGATAATAGCACTATCGACTTTCATCATATTTGCAATCGCTGTATGTGCAGGAACGCAATAATGACAGCTATGCTCTATGTTAATAGCTTGCCAAACCACCGTTAATTCTTCGTCATTAAAGGACGTTTGCTGGAATAATCTGTGAATTTGCTGGTAGCCTTCTAGCAATGCGGGCGCTTCTGCCATAACCGCATGTAAGTTAGGTAGCATACCAAAGGCTTTTATTGAGTTTTCAAATAGTGGTTTTGCTGCTTCAGGTGCATTATCATTATTGTAAAGTGTAAAATCAGTCATTTCTATGTTCTCCAAAAACGTTAATTAAGGTATCCATATCCCAACATTCAGAATAATGTGGTGATACAATATTCTATTTTGACCGACCGTTCAAGTTGGGTTGGATGCTTTTTTACAAAAAGGTAAATATAAATGGTCAATAAGGCAAAATTTAATCGCGATGACGTTGTTCAAAAAGCCTGCTTTTTGTTTTGGAAGAAAGGTTTTTATGCCACGTCAACTCGCGACATCCAGCAGGCCACAGATATGCGACCTGGCAGTATTTATGCCACATTTAGCAGTAAGCAAGGGTTATTTAGCGAAGCACTACACTGCTACGCCAATTCTATAACTAACAATTTAAATCAATGCCTCAAGAGCAATCATTCTGTTCTTGCCGGTTTAGAGCGTTTTGTGCGACAAACAATTTTCGATAATCAAGATCAAAAGCCGAGCAATCTCTGTATGCTGATTAAGGTAAATGCTGAACTTACCCGTGATGATCCCGCTTTGTTGGCGCTAAATCAGACATTACTCTCTAGTTTTGAAAAACATCTCAGCGACGTGTTTACACTGGCTCAAAAACGAGGCGAACTGCCGACAAAACTTGAACCCATTAATTATGCACAAAATTTTCAGATCCAGTTTTCTGGGCTGCGAAGCTATCTAAATCGACCCGACAAGGAGAAGTTTGCAGATCAACTCATCAACCAAATATTTCAATTAATAAAGCAGCTCTAATTCGTAAAGCCTGACTGTTATTTATAATGTTTCATCTAGAAAAGAAAAACAGTAAGCTGCTACGCGAAAAACCAAACAGTCGCTGTCCATAGTGTTGCAGCCAGAGCCGCAGCATAAGTGGCCGGCACAATCTGCGATTTCACGTGATCCATTAAATCGCAACCTGTGGTCATCGAACTTAATATAGTGGTGGTGAACATTGATCACCATATACACTGCCATTCAAAATGGTGGCGAAACACACCATCATAAACAGTTCCGGGTTGTCTAAGCCTTGGCTCTGCGCGATAGTCCATGCCAAAGGCAAACCTAAGGGAAAAGCAATGGCGTAAGTGCCCCAGCTGGTGCCCGTGGAAAAGGCGATAAGCATGGTCATAAGTTGCAGTATTACTGGTAAAACCCAAAAAGGAATATGTTCGCCTAATGACTCCACTAAATAAATACCGCCGCCCAATTGTTTGCTTAGCACACCTATGGTTAATGCAAACATCAATATGACTGATGCCACCACCACACCTTTTAAGCCGTTACCAAAACCCTCTAATACTTGTTTAAGTGCCATACCTTTTGCCAAGGCCATAAAAATAGACAGAAACAAAGCCCCTGAAAATGCCCAGTGAATTTTTGGTGAGCCCGTCACAAAATAGGAGCCAATAGCAATAATAATTAAGCTAACCAAAGGCAGGATAAACTCTAGTCGATGCGCTTTATATCCCTCAGGGACTTGGCTTTGGTGTAATTCTTTGGCACTAATAGGCGAGGCGTCAGGCGCATCTAATTCACCTGTTTCAGTCACACGTTTGATTGCTTTTTTCAGTGGGGAACCACTAAAGGTTGTAATATTCAGGCTTAATAACAAAGTCCCTAAAACAGCGAAAATGGCGTAAAAACTAAAAGGAATACTGGCAAAAAAGAACGCTATCCTGTCACTTTCTGTGGCTAAAAATGTGACACCTGGAATAAACAAAAAGGCTTGTACGTAAGCAGGCCAAGCATTAAATGCAATGATCGATGCGATAGGTGATGCCGTAGAATCGACCACATAACTAAGTTCTTCGTGACTGACCCCAGCCTTGTCTGCAATGGGTTTAACCGTTGTGCCCACCAATACCGTACTCATAGTGCCTCCTTGGAAAAACACTAAGCCTAAAAACCAGGTGACTACCTTGGCTGAACGTGGACCTTTTACATAATGTTGACTCATATGATCGGCAAAGGCCTGAGCCGCACCTGTTTTTGCCCACATACCCATTAAGCCTCCCAACAGCCATAGATATAAAATCAAAATAGAGGCTGCGCTCGAGGTGCCTATATTCGGAATAAATACCTCATGGGTAATATCGAATCGCCCTAACATCACGGCACCAATCACTATTCCGCCAAACAAAGCAGCCAAAGGCTCACGCGTTATTAGGCACAATACAACGGCGACTAATGCGGGCAATAATGACCAAATACCAAAATGAAAATCAGCTTTGAGTAATACCACGTTGTCTGGGGTGTCGTTATATACCCACTGTTGTGATAGGGCGGGTTTACTTTGTTGGTTATTCAGAGCTGATTGTCTTAGAGGTGACTCAGTATAAGGTACTGGGTTCTTTATTAAATTCTCTTGGCCGCTCGCGCTATATGCCAGTTGTCCCAACTCATTGCTATATGTTTGATATTGCAGCTGGGTTTCAACCCAAGTCGGGCTGACTTTAAAATTAATGTAAAACGCAGTTGTCAGGCTGAGCACAAAGAAAATAAAGCTAATACGTTTTGTAAATTGAAACATGCGGGTTATCTTAACGGTTTCGTATATTTCATAGTTTGTCGTGAGTTGCAACAAACGTCTAGAGTTTACTTAATTTTAATGGCGACATGCATACCTGAGCAATAGTAGATCAACGGTGGAATTGGGATTTAATCGCACCATGACCGAAAAAGGGCAAGGTTCAAATCTCTTTCACTTTGATAAGTAAAACTGATTAATTGCGAAACTTGTTGATATTAATCTTATGCCGAGTGACTTTATCGTAAAAGGTTTTACGCGGTATTCCCAGTAACCTCAACGTTGAGCGAACATCTCCTTTGGTGTACTCCAAAGAAGAGATAATCGTATTCGATTCAAATCGCTCAACGCGTTCTGGTAGTGTTAACTGCTCTACCGAGTTCTTAGCATGAGAGTCTTCAATTCCAAGTACCAGTGAATCGGCAAAATTTTTCAGCTCACGTACATTACCTGGCCATTCATATTCGAGTAATCGTTGCTGTGCTTTACTATTAATTTTAGGCAACTTTTTAGAGAATTTTTCTGTGGCTTCAGACAAAAAATAAGCGAATAGTAAGGGAATATCTTCCCGTCGATTGCGTAAAGGCGGCAGTCTCAAACGCACCGTATTCAACAAGTAAAATAAATCTGCTCTAAACTCTCCATTTTCCACCGCCACCGACAAGTCCTTTTGAGATGACGAAATAATTTTTAAACTGAGAGATTTATTACCCGTAATACCTGTTGAGGGTAACTCGCGATTTTCTAAAACGGGGATCAATCGCCCTTGTAAATTTAAAGAAAGACTATCAATTTCATCTAAAAATAGTACACCACGATGAGACTCTTCTATCTTACCGATACGGTCATAAACACCGGGGGTGTTTTGCACACCAAACAACTCTGCTTCAGCCAAGTGATCGGGCATAGCCGCGCAATTAACATTAATAAATTTAGACGAGGTACGGTCGCTGAGCTGATAAAGCATTTGTGCCACAACTTGTTTACCCGTGCCTGTTTCTCCTTCAAGCATTACATCCACGTCTGATTGCGCCACTTGTTGAATGGTATCTTTGAGTTTTTGTATAATAGGCGACTCCCCAAGTAAATTGGAACTATGGACGATTTGTTCAGCCTTTTCTTTCAACAGGCGATTTTCCAACACGAGTTTTCGCGCAGAAATCGCGCGATTTGTTGTCGCTAATAAATGATCTGTATCAACAGGTTTTGAGAAAAAATCAAACGCCCCCTCATGTAGCATAGAAAGCACCATTGGCACATCGGCATGACCCGTCAAAAAGATAACCGGAATGTCGGGATCAATTGCTTTAACCGCTCTAAAAAAAGTAATACCGTCTAAGGAGGGCATGCGTACATCCGTGACAATCACACCCGTAAAATTTTTGTCAATATGCGACAACAAATCCTGTGCCAGAGCAACGGGTTTAACATCAAAATTTTCCAATTCGAAGGCTTGTACAATTGCACTGCGCAAAGCCGCATCATCGTCAACTATGTATACTCGAATGTTTAACGTTTGCCCTGTCATATTTTCACCAACCTCAATTCAAAAGCCGCGCCCCCTAAACGTGAATTGACTATTTCAAGAGAGCCGCCAAATTCAGCCACTATGTCTCTAGCAATACCTAACCCAATTCCCAACCCCTTAGGTTTGTTAGTCATAAAAGGTGTAAATATCTCAGATTTTATACTGTCGTCGATCCCTATTCCGTTGTCGTCTACCGTTATCACAATGGAAGAGTCTTGCACTTCAAAACGCACTTCTATCATGGGGTTAGGATGGTTTTCTAACGCCTCGATGGCATTTTGAAGCAAGTTAACAAGCACCTGTTCCACTCTCACCCTCTCGCCTTTTACATCTAAAATCTGATGTGCTTGGTGCATAATAGAACAAGAGACACCAGCACATCGGATCCTTTCTCCCATTAACAATTCAACCCCATCTATCACTCCATGTAACGAAATTTTGCCAATAACATGCCCGTCTCGTCGTGCATAACGTCTAAGTTCATTGGTAATTACGCCAATTTTTGAGGTCAGTTCCACTATTGCATCTAAATTTCCAAGCACTCTTTGCTCATCTTGACGAACCATTAATTTTTTCGCATTTTGCGCAAAAGCCTTAATTGCAGCCACAGGTTGATTAATTTCATGCGCCACACTTGCGGTGATCACGCCAATAGAACCAAGCCGATTGGCTTGTGCCAGCTCTTCACGGGCTCGTCGAAAACGTGCATTGATTTCATCCCGTTTTTCACTCTCTGTTCGTAAGCGGTCATTTGTTTCAACCAGTTCTATAGTGCGTTTTGCCACCTCTCCTTTTAGTCCTTCTGTTGCCATTGCCCGCTCTCTGTCTCGAGTGACCTTCCAACTCAGATAGACACCAAATGACGCGACTAATAAACTCATGCTCAAGATCTGCAATAAAGAGCGGGTTTCAGCGATTTTCAGCGCAGGACCTATGTGCTCAATTCGCATAATGTTCCAATCTAATCCAGAGATAGGCCAAATTCCAGCTTGCATTGCGCTACCAACCTGATCTTGGGTTTGGTCGTTTTCATCGAATTTCATCCAAGCTGGCAGCAGCG
The DNA here is from genome assembly GCA_003232445.1 of Paraglaciecola arctica. Taxonomy (GTDB): domain Bacteria; phylum Pseudomonadota; class Gammaproteobacteria; order Enterobacterales; family Alteromonadaceae; genus Paraglaciecola; species Paraglaciecola arctica_A. The sequence goes on along the minus strand of QIJM01000663.1, from coordinate 15,179 downwards.
GGTTTAAACCAAACTGTTTGGTACGCAGAATTTCATCCCGCGTAACTAGATCTAATGGCCTAAGTAACGAAAAATCCAGAGATTTATCACTGGCAAACAATATAATGCCGTCTAAATTTGTCACCAAGGTGATGGCACTTTCTTGCTGCCAACGTTGTGTGATGTTGCCGAACTCTACCTTGACCACAATGACCCCAATTGGCTGATGATTATCTTCAATTCGGCGTGCTAAAAATAAACCCGCTTTTCCGGTAAGTTCACCTTTGGCAAAATGTACTGCTTCACCTTTCGCCATAGCCTCTTTAAAATAAGGGCGAAAGGCGAATTGACTACCAATAAAACTACTCGACTCCTGAGAATTTGAAGAAGCGACTGTTTTGCCTTTCCGATCAATTACATAGATGTAATCAACACCTGTCATTTCTACAATAGATACAAGTTTTTTATTCAATCGGTCAAGTACATCTGGCGTGGCCAGTTGTAAGGCACTGTGCACATATTGTGTTTCAGATAACACGTTGGGCAAAAGCGTGAATTTTTGCAGTTCGCTTTCTAGCGCGATAGCCTGACGTTGGGCCAATGCTGTTATTTGCAACTTATGTGACTCCAACGCATTGACTCTTGCGTAATAGCGCATGACAAAAATCATGATGAGTAATGCAACTACGCTTACCCCCACCGCGACAACATAACCTTTTCTTAACATGTTAAATACCTAACCGCTTTATTGTCCGAAATATAGCACATTAATGTGAAAAAGCGTGCGAATATTCGCACAAAATATTATAACAAAAATCAAATAAATAAAAATAATTCTTTATATTCAACAACTTAAAAATAATTAATTATTTTTATTTATATTCATATTTTATGATACCTTTAGAACATAAATTGTACATTTTGTTTACATTTGCTAATAACGTTGATCTCTAATTGTCTGTTACCGCATTAGCAAAATTTGTTGGCTCTGTATGTCACAGTCAGCCCGTATGTCACAGCAACCCCGTATGGAAACGGAAATTAGGAGAAACTTATAATGAATAAACAATACACTTTGCGCTCTTCGGTACGAGCTATAATGGCAACCTCTTGCGTGTTTTCCTCTTCATACTTGGCTGTCGCTTTTCCATTGTCAGCACAAACTTCCCTTCCCTCTTCCGAAGAAACAGTGAAGGTAAAAGAGATAGAACGAATCGCTATTACAGGTTCCAACATCAGGCGTAGGGGATATGACTTCAGTACTCCCTCCCCCATTCAAACGCTAGGAGAACAGGAAATAGCCGAAACAGGCGCGGTTCAAGTGCAAGACATTTTTAAGGGGATTACCGCGAACTCAGGATCTCAGCTATTACAGGATGCCACCACCTTGCAAGGAACATCGCAATTCTCACTTAGAGGCTTAGGTGTAGGGTCAACTTTAACTTTGATTAATGGGCGGCGAGCAGGTTTAGCACCTGTTGTTGATGGCTCCGGCCAGCTGTTTACCGATGTTAACCAATATCCGGTAAATATGATCAAGCGCGTAGAAGTGCTCACCGATGGCGCTTCATCGACTTACGGTTCAGAGGCAGTCGCCGGAGTAGTCAATATATTTACTCGTAATGATTTTGATGGTTTTGAGGTCACGGGAGAATATCGTGACACCACTAACGAATCGGGTCAGTTAGGTGCAGCGTTTGGTGTACAAGGTGATCGTGGTTCGTTTACCTTGTTTGCCAACTATTACACACAAACCAGTGCCACTCGTTCAGATTTCCCAAATTTTGCTGACGGCAACTTGTTGTCTGATGGTATTGCGGGCGCATTTGATTCTGGCACGGGATCACCTGGTCGCTTTAATCTCGCCATCCCAGATGATTCAATCGCTGGTGGATATGCAAGAGCGGCAGGACCATCCACCGCCGACCCTGACTGTGTTGCGGCAGGCGGATTGTTAGATGAAGCGGGAGGAAACTGTCGCTACCACTTCTTGGATCAGCGCCGTATTTTCCCTGAGGAATACCGTGTTCAAGTTTTTTCTACAGCAGACTATGATGTGTCTGATGATTTGAATGTATTTGCTGAAGTAGGATTTTCAAGGAACGACATTCGTGATGGTAACGGTGGGTTGTTGACCCGTCGTTCTGCCAATGCAGGTGGATTTTTAGTTCCGGGAGATCATCCATTCAACTTTTTTGTCGCTGACGACGCTGCCGCTGGTGGCATTCGGTATGCTGGGCCGGAAGCATTTTCAGCCGATCCAAACCTCGAAGCAGTCGATTTAATCTATCGTGGACGGCCCCTTGGCAGTGATGCCGACGGCCCTAACCAAGCCGATATTTTTACTATTTTTACTAACACTCGCATTGTCGCTGGTTTTGATTACGCAGTGAATGACGATTGGTTGCTTTATGGGTCTTACACTTGGTCGAATTCTGATTACAGCCGCACTGCCCCTCGAGAATGGGACATTCCGGTGTATGCTGAACAAATCGTAGCAGGAAACTGGAATCCGTTTGGTACGCGTATTGTCTCACCAGAATTAATTTCACCCAAAGACGGTGTGTCTGTTGCTGCCAATGGGGATGCAGTTTTAAGTACGTTTAATCTTTTCAGAACTGATAATGCGCTCGTTCGTCAAGCGGTAGCTGAAATCTCTTTAAGCGGCACTACAGGGCTTGAGCTACCAGGCGGTGACGTCGCCCTGGCGGTTGGAGCACAGTATCGCGAAATTCAATTGCGAGATGTACCAGATGGCCGATATCAAAATGGCAACAATCGTTTAAATGAAACCATTCCTGCCGTTTTTGGTGATCAGGAAGTCTATGCTTTTTTTGGTGAAGCTGACTTTCCCGTATTCGACTGGTTGCAGGTACAAGCGGCATTACGGTACGAAGATTATGGCGACCAAGGTGGTGACACGCTAGATCCGAAAATCTCTTTTAAGGCGGATCTTTCGGAGGAATTTGCCATCCGAGGCTCTTACGGAACATCTTTTCAGGCTCCTTCAATTAGGCAAAGTGCGGGCATTGTAGGCGTTGGTACCGTAACCGACCCAGCAGATCCAAGTGGTGGTGCTTTTATTATAACAATCATCACCCAAGGTTCAGAAGATCTTGTGCCACAGTCAGCAGAGAATATCAATCTCGGATTATTGTATAACGCTGACTGGGGGATAAATATATCAGCAGACTTTTTCTATTACGATTATCAGGATCTAATATTGCCGGGTAGCGATCCTCAGTTTATCTTTGACCAGGTTTTTTTAGGCAATCTACCTGCAGACAGGGCGCTGAGAAGTCCTGATGGACAAGTAGCAACAGCAATCGCTAATTTCGTTAATGGCGGCTCATCGGAAATCACTGGATTAGATATTGTCGCCGATTACCAGACAGAAGTTGGCGCGGGCGAGCTACAAATCGCTTTTAAAACCACCCTCATTACAGGCTTTGAATCATCTGAATTTGGTGACATTAAAGGTAACCGTAACTTCTCAAATGGTTTTGGGTCAACGCCTGACTTAAAAACTAATTTAGGTGCTACCTATAGCTACGAAAACCATACGTTTAATATCACAGTCCGCTATGTCGGCTCGTATCTGGATGATCAAGCGCAACAGGATATTGATTCACAGACCACTATTGATTTACGTTATGATGTGCAACTTGAAGGTTTGCTTGGTGACAAAGAAACGCTGCTCAGCATAGGCGCAGTTAACGTACTTGATGAATTGGCACCGCGCATAAATGCTCGTCCATTTTTCGACACAGAAGTGCATGACCCTAGAGGCAGACAGTTATACCTATCTTTTAAACAAAGCTTTTAACTTAATCTCAAGTCAACAGCGAAACGTTCCCGGGTCAATTGTTTGTCTCGGGATATTTTTTTAAAGATAAGGATAACCATGTTTAGCAAACTGCAAAAATATATTGGGACATTAAATTTAGCTCATTTCAAGCAAGTCTCGCATATTGGTTTGATTGCTGGTCCGCTGGTGGCGATGATTATTTTAGCACTGGGTGCACCAAGTGAAATGCAGTCTGATGATGGCAGTATATCGGGTGCATGGGTGACACTTTCTTTACTGGTTTTGATGGCCATTTGGTGGGTAACAGAGGCTATCCCCATTCCAGTCACCGCACTGTTACCTTTGGTTATTCTGCCATTGTTTGGTGTCGCAACCATTGCCGAGGCTGCACAACCCTACATGCACCCTATTGTAGTGTTACTGATGGGTGGATTTATTTTTGCCAAAGCAATTGAACAATGGCGCTTGCATGAACGCATAGCTTTGTATGTAGTCAGCAAAACAGGGGGACGACCGGCACGCCTGATTGGCGGATTTATGCTGGCCTCGGCTTTATTGTCCATGTGGATTTCCAATACCGCTACAGCCATCATGATGATGCCTATTGCATTGTCAGTCGCAGTAGCAATCGAAGCACGTGACCATCAGCAAAAACACTTTACCGTTGCCCTGTTATTAGGGATTGCATATTCCTGTTCGATTGGAGGTCTTGGAACGCCCATTGGAACCCCAACCAATTTAATTATCATTGGGTATTTAGACGATCAAGCAAATCGGGAAATCAGCTTCTCTGAGTGGATGATGATAGGCATTCCTTTAGTCGTGCTGTTATTGCCCTTAGCTTGGTTCGCGCTGACCAAATGGATATTTCACATTCCTAATCAGCCCAATGCCGATGCCCAGCGCAATGTTAATAATCAGCTAGCCACATTGGGGCCAATGAAGACCCCAGAACGTAGAACACTGATGTTGTTTTGCCTGATAGCGGCAATGTGGGCATTTAGAAGGCCTCTGTCTGAATGGCAAATCGGTCCATTCACACCATTTTCTGAATTAACCGACCATGTCACTGCTATTATTGCGGTATTACTCTGTTTTATTTTACCGGCAGGACAAAAAGAACAGCCTGGTCGCAAACTACTAGATTGGGATATCGCAGAACGCATTCCGTGGGGCGTATTATTGCTATTTGGTGGCGGCATGTCTCTTGCCTATGCCATTACCAATTCGGGCTTGAGTTCTTATTTAGGCCAGAGCCTTTCGGTGTTAGCCGACGTACATATTTTTATCTTGATATGTATTATCACCGCTCTAGTGTTGGGGTTAACTGAGATTACCAGCAACATTGCAACGGCATCAGCCATCATGCCAATTGTAGGTGCCATGGCAATAGAAACGGGCATACCTGTTGAAGTTATCGCCGTTCCTGTAGCACTAGCCGCTGGGTGTGCTTTTATGCTTCCAATGGCCACGGGGCCGAATGCTGTCGTATTTGCAACTGGACAGGTTACGTTGCCCCAAATGGCAAAAATTGGTTTACGGGTGAACATTCTTGCGGTCATCATTATTAGCATACTGTCTTTTACCATAACACCATTGGTTTTCCCCCAAAGCTGAGAATAAACGGACAAAAACCAGTCATCAGGTATTCGATTAAATCGAAACAGATTTTTTGGCAGAAACTAAGGCGCTTTTGTAAAGCGCCTTTCACCTGCAATCCATGTTTCAAGCACTTGGGTTTTCCAAATATCTTGTGGCGAGATAGCAAAAATATCTTGGTCTATCAAAATAAAATCGGCCCATTTGCCTTCGGTTAAACCACCCAAAATTTTCTCTTGGTGAGCTGCGTAAGCGGCATCTAAAGTAAAACCACGAAAGGCTTGGTTAACTGTCACCGCTTCACTAGGTATCCAGCCTTTGTTAGGTGAGTTATTGCGATCTTGCCTTGTGACTGCGGCGTGTAAACCAAAAAATGGGTTGGAGAGTTCTACCGGAAAGTCAGACCCAAAAGCCACTGGTGAGCCTTGTTTTAAAAACGTTTGCCATGCGTAAGCGCCTTTTAGCCTGTTGGCGCCTACTCTGTTTTTTGCCATATTCATATCGCTGGTAGCATGCGTTGGCTGCATGGCAGGGATGATATTCAAGGTTTTAAAGCGAGGAATATCGTCAACATTTATGACTTGAGCATGTTCAACACGGTTGCGTAGTAATTTACCGCCAACTCGACTAAAACTGTCAGCAAACTGCTCTAAGGCTAAACGGTTGGCTCTATCTCCTATGGCGTGAAAGTTAAGTTGGAATCCGTTACCTAAAACCAAATCAAATAGTGGTTTTAAGTCTTGTTCTCGGGTCACCAATAAGCCGCTATTATCTGGGGCGTCAGAGTAAGGTTTTAATAAGGCAGCGCCGCGGCTGCCCAAGGCACCGTCACCGTATGCTTTAACACTTCTGATAGATAACCAATCGTATTGGTCTTGCACCTGGCCGGTTTCTAATAGTTGCTTCAAAACCGGTGACGTCGCAGCAATCATGGGATAGATGCGCACTGGCAGTGAGTGTTCAGCCACACGCTTTTTGTAATAATCGTATACCACTTTACCGATACCAGCATCATGCACACTGGTTATGCCCTCAGAGAGCAGTTGATCGCCGGCAGCATTCAATTGCGCAGTTAGGGTGGTATCAGACGTTCTAGGCAAGTGTTTAAGCAATAAAAGCATAGCATTATCAATTAAGATGCCAGTAGGATTACCTTGTTTATCACGCATAATTTTACCGCCCGGTGGGTCGAGCGTGTCTTTGGTAATATCGGCTATTTCAAGGGCTTTGCTATTGACCCAACTTGCATGGGCATCCACTCGTAACAACATCACAGGTTTATTGTTGACATATTCATCCAACAAACCGGCAGTGGGGTAATCCTTGCCCGGCCAGAGCACTTGATTCCAACCTCGCCCGGTTATCCATGCCAAGCCTTGTTGACTCTTGGCATAGGCCTGCACCATTTTTGCCGCATCTAAAGCTGATTCACTTTCACGCAAATCAACTTGTAGCAGGGTTTCACCTAATTCCATCACATGCCCGTGGGCGTCGATAAGCCCAGGTAACAGTACTTTATTTTTACCGTCTATAAATGTGGCATTGGCGTACCTTTGGCTAAGTTCTTCACCACCAATGGCCATCACTTTTCCACCATCAAACACCATGTTTGAAAAACGAATAAGCTCCCCAGCGTTATTAAGAGTATAACCTTTTACATTGCCAATATGGCTAGGTGCAGCCAACACCAAAGTGCTGACAAAAAGCAAACAGGTAATTAGTATTATTTTCACAAGCGTTCCCATATAAATATTTTATTTAATTTGCCCTAAATTTTAGCTGAGGCAATCGAGTCAATTTACGCCCCTTCAGGATGAAATACTCTACCTTTGTCCAAAAAAGACTTAACTAGTGACAATCTAATAGAGCGTTAACCAAAGTAACTGAACCGGTATAACGACTCAATACTTGGCCTTTTTTATCTAAAACAATCGCTTGGTTTACACCTTTTGTTAGATCGTATTGCTGGCGCAATTGGTTGCGAAATCGGCCACTGATTTCAATATGTGGTGGAGTTTTACGCCAATTACTTAAATCAATAAAATGGATGTTTTTTCTATTAATTTGCGTACTTAATTGGGCTATTTCGTCATTAAAATACTTATCAGCTGAACGCTTTAAAGAATACACAATAGTGCAATTGGCTTGAGAAAAGACCGTTTCTTGGGCAATACTGGTGTGCGGTATTAACGCCAGTAGGCTAAATATTATGCTTGCTGAATAAATCCGCAATGTATTGGTTCCTCTCAAACGGTTTGGCAAATACAAATGATAGCAATGCCCATACTAAATCAGCTTTTGGCTGTTAAATCAACAAACTAGGTAGTTGCTATTTTCTCATCAACAATTATGCTGAGTGTTCATTAAATGTTTGAAGGAATAAAAAATGGGATTACTTGATGCCTTACTCGGCAACGCGTCTGAAGTTGATATCAGTGAAGTGGCAGAAGAACTAGCTCCAATTATTGGTGATACCGAGAGTATTCAGCAGGTTTTTAAGGTTATACGTGATATGTATGTGTTCACTAACAAACGCCTTATCCTGATTGACAAACAAGGTATGACTGGCCGTAAAGTCGATTACCATTCCATCCCTTACCGCGCCATTACCCAATTTAAAATCGAAACTGCCGGACACTTTGATTTAGACGCAGAACTAAAAATCTGGATATCAGGGCAAGACAACCCAATCGAAAAAGAACTAAAGAAAGATACGGTGGTAGGCATTCAGAAAACCTTGGCTACGCATATGTTTGTTTAAGGGCAGAAGAGCAGGTTACAGGTATTTTAAAGTGGGATTTAAATTTAAACAATTCACTATCGAACACGATGCCTGCACTATGAAAGTAGGCACCGACAGCATTATGTTAGGCAGTTGGGTGCAAACTAAAAATGCCCAGCGTATTTTAGATATCGGCACCGGTAGTGGTTTGTTAGGCATTATGTTGGCGCAAAAAACGCAAAATACTTGTTTGATAGACGGGATAGATATCGATGCAGCAGCTATTTCACAAGCTAAAGGCAATGCTAAAAATTGCCCGTGGGCAGAGAGGCTGACTTTTCAGCATACTAGCTTACAACACTTTGCCTTTGGTAAAGGTTATGACTTAATTATCAGCAACCCTCCTTATTTTCCGATTAATGTCAGCGCAAATAAAGCTCACTCAGCGCAAAGTAGACCAAATGCACGGCAAACGATTGAGCTAGATCATCCAACACTTTTACAAGAAGTAACAAAACATCTGTCTGCTAGCGGCCAATTCTGTTGTGTATTGCCAGTTGACGTAGCTAAGGTATTCATAGTGGACGCTGAATCACTAGGGTTGTATTGTGCTCGGGAACTTCAGGTGCAGCCAAAACAGCAATCACATGTGACACGCCTTTTATTAGAGTTTAGTCGTATCAAAAAAGCCAAAACCTGTGGAAAACTCAGTATTTATGACCACCTAGGCAGTTATTCCGAAAAATATATTGCTCTTTGCAAAGATTATTACCTTAATTTTTAACAGTTTTTGTACTTATCTTCTATCTTTTGATAAATAGTGTTTTGATAAGTAATCTTTAAATAAGTGTTAACTAATTTCAGGAGAAATGATGAAAACATTTGAATTGCCCAAATCAATATCATCACTGGCGGAGGAACTGCAAATAATCCAAATGGTCTGGCAAGGTGCATCAGTGCAAATCCCCAAATTTGCTATTTATGCCATTATTGAAAAACCGATATTTGATAAAGTCGTGTTTCGAAATGGCAGAAAAATAGGTCTTTTGCATTTTGATCGATACAAGATACCTGTTTTAGATCCTTTTCAAGCAAACATTGATTTTCATCCAAATTTTGCACTGATCATCAGTCATAGTCGTGGAAACCGTTTTGGCTTGTATGGTTACCCCGCGGATAATATTGAGTCAAACATACAACTTTCTTGTTCTCATGGGTCGGTGAGTAGAATTGTTAGAGATTACGTTTAGAGGCAATTGAACTAGACTTTACCTTAACTAATACGCACATATAACTACGCGTCCCGAACTAACCCTTTTTCGATACTACGGACTAACCTTTTGGTTAAGCGGCTGTCAGTATTTTTATCCTGAGTGGCTTTACTTTGATGTTGAGCTAATGCCCATTGAATATGTTCTTTGACTAAGTCTGTTGAGTCACTCAAAGCGGCCTGCAAGGTACTAACGATCTCGACTGAATAAGGCGCGTTACCTAAGCCCACTGCTAAATTGCGTTGCCAACGTTCAAAACCAATACGCCTTATCGCTGAGCCTTCGGTGTTTTTCAGAAAGGTGTGTTCATCCCAAGCAAATAAGTCGATAAGTTCTTGGCTCATCAGTTTTTGCCTAGGGTGGAAATCCGCCTCATCGGTAATATTAGCGTAGCGATTCCACGGGCAAATAAGTTGGCAGTCATCACAGCCGTAAACACGGTTACCAATCAAAGCTCGGTATTGTTCAGGAATAGCCCCTTTTTGTTCTATGGTCAGGTATGAAATACAACGCCTAGCGTCCACCACATAGGGTTCTACTATTGCTTGAGTGGGGCAAATCGTCAGGCAAGCTGTGCAACTACCACAATTTTCTTCCACTTCTCTGTCCACAGGCAAAGGAATATCGACAAATAATTCGCCCAAAAAGAACCAAGAACCCGCTTCTTTGTTGATAGTAAGTGAATGCTTACCTGTCCAACCGATACCGGCTTTTTCGGCAATTGCGTGTTCAAGTACTGGAGCTGAATCAACAAAGGGTCGGAAATTTAATTCTGCACATTCAGTCTTAATTTTTTCGCCAAGATTTTTCAAACGAGCGCGCAACAACTTATGGTAGTCGCGGCCAAGAGCATAACGACTAATATAGGCTTGTTGTTTATTTTTTAAAGTCTGAGCAAATTTAGCATCGGGGGGCAGGTAATCCATTCTTACACTGATGACTCGCATAGTGCCGGGCAACAGTTCTGCTGGTCTGGCCCTTTTCATACCGTGCTCTGCCATGTAGTTCATTTCACCGGCATAACCTTTTTCCAGCCACGATTGTAGGTGGGATTCATGCTGTTCTAGGTTAACATCACAAATACCCACTTGTTGAAAACCTAGCGCTTTCCCCCAAGCCTTGATATTTTCAGCCAAAGACAACCATTCAGAAGTGTTAAGAGATGACATTGACAAACCTGTTAACCGAGCAAGCGGCTGCGAGTCTAGCACATAAAATTGTGAGTTCAGAACAAGTCAGAGCGATGGAACCTAAAGCTGCACAGATAGCTGGATGCAGTATGTTTGAATTGATGCAACGAGCAGGCGAAGCAGCGTTAGACTGGTGTAGCTGCATAGTTTTATGGGTCGGGATAGGTCAAGATGACTGGGCACATCAACAGTTTCCGTTTATTGGCACAGGAATTTGCATCACAAAAAGCCGCTATATATGGTGTATGCGCTCATGCTGAAGCAGGAGACAGAGTTGCCATACAATATGGTCAACGTGGTATGATTGCCTCAGATTTATTGCAACCTTTACGAGCCATTGTTAACGGACTATGAGCATTTCTTTGACTACCCCTACAGTTGATTTACTCCCAACACACTATGATTTAGTCGATGAAGAAGCCACAGTTGCTTTGGCTAGAAAATTAGCTCAGCACTGTCATCAGGGTATGGTGATTTATCTTGAAGGCGATTTAGGCGCGGGTAAAACCACTTTTAGTCGAGGTTTCATTCAAGGATTAGGACATAGTGGTAATGTCAAAAGCCCTACTTATACATTGGTTGAACCCTATGAAATAGCTGGTTGGCGGGTGTTTCACTTTGACTTGTATCGTTTATCTGATCCTGAAGAATTAGAATTTATGGGCATTCGTGATTATTTCGATTCTGACTGTATTTGTTTGATTGAATGGCCAAACAAGGGCACTGGCCTCTTGGCATCAGCAGATTTACACATTAGTATTGAGTACACGCAAACAGGACGTGCGTTATCGATGCAGGCCAAATCTGCAAAAGGCTCGGATTTGATTAGGCAATTAAACTAGAAAAATAATAATGCAAACGTTTTGGTCCAAACAACTTAATGTAATATTAATCAGTTTTTTACTGATGGCTTTTAGCTCAGCAATTTTTGCTAAAAACACTATCGAAGGACTGCGTATTTGGCCTTCCCCGAATACCACACGTTTAGTTTTCGATTTAGCTGACACCCCTAAATACACCTACTTCACCTTAAAAAGCCCGCAACGATTAGTCATTGATATAGAAAATACACCGAAGAATTTCGATTTTTCAAAGATCACTAATGAAAGTAAGTTGATTAAAAAGGTGCGTTACAGCACGGCCAAAAATCCTCGTTCAGTGCGAGTCGTCATTGAGTTAAACAAAAAGCTCGAAAAAAATATTTTTGCACTGCCTCCTACAGCCCCTTATGGCGATAGGTTAGTCATTGATTTAAACGATCCAGACTCCGCAGCACCACAAATTGTATTGAATTCAAAATCCACAACAGACAGAGACATAGTCATTGTTATTGATGCGGGACACGGTGGAGAAGATCCTGGCTCGGTTGGCCCTAGTGGTAGTTATGAAAAGAATGTCACTTTAGGTATAGCTAAACGATTACAGTCTTTAATTGGTAAAGAAAAAGGCATGAAAGCGGTGATGACACGCACCGGCGATTATTATATTTCACCGAATAACCGGCCCCAGCTTGCCAGAAAACACAAAGCGGATATGTTTGTGTCAATACATGCCGATGCGTTTACCACACCTCAGCCTAGAGGGGCGTCTGTGTGGGTTTTATCCATGAAAAGAGCGAACACTGAACTGGGTCGCTGGTTGGAAAGAACCGAACGGCATTCTGAATTATTAGGCGGTGCCGCCGAGATTATTCAAGATACCGCAAATGAACGTTATTTAGCCCAAGCGCTACTCGATATGTCTATGGATCACTCTTTGACCACTAGTTACGACGTGAGTCGTGACATGATCAAGCACCTAGGGAAAGTGACAAAATTACATAAAAAGACGCCTCAAGCGGCTAGTCTTGCGGTGTTAACCTCGCCAGATATCCCGTCTATTTTGGTAGAGATGGGGTTTATATCTAATCCTCAAGAAGAGAAAAATCTGAATTGGTCTAAGTATAGGCAGAAGATGGCGCAGTCAGTATTTGACGGGCTTAAGCAACATTTTAAAGGTTCACCTCCTGACGGCTCTTTATGGGCTAAATGGAAACAAGAAAACCGCACCCATAGAGTGCGCAGCGGCGAATCATTATCTTTGCTCGCTCAACGTTATAATGTACAAATAAGTACACTAAAAAAAGCCAATAACCTAAATACCGATGTGGTACGTATCGGACAAGTTCTAACGATCCCCAGTACCTAACCCACTCATTTAGCATTTACAGCAAGGTCATTGTTTTGCCGATTCAAATTCTTCCCACAAGATTAGCCAACCAAATTGCTGCTGGGGAAGTGGTTGAACGCCCCGCTTCCGTGGTCAAAGAATTAGTGGAGAACAGTCTAGATTCAGGGGCTACGTCGATTGAAATTGATATTGAAAAAGGTGGACATAAACGCATATTGATCCGTGATAACGGCAGTGGCATTCCCCATGATGAACTCGCTTTGGCCCTTAGCCGCCATGCCACCAGTAAAATAGCCAAGTTAGATGATTTAGAAGCCATTTGTAGTTTAGGTTTTCGTGGTGAAGCCTTGGCCAGTATCAGTTCAGTTGCACGCTTGAGTTTAAGCTCTAAGCCCAAAGAGCAGACTCAAGCTTGGCAAGCCCACTGCGAAGGGCGCGATATGCAAGTGCAACTTAATCCAGTGGCACACCCAGATGGCACCAGTGTTGATGTAGTCGATTTGTTTTTTAATACCCCCGCCAGACGCAAATTTTTGCGTACCGAAAAAACCGAGTTCACCCATATCGATGAAGTGGTCAGACGCATTGCATTGAGTCGTTTTGATGTGAGTTTTAGCCTTAAACATAATGGCAAGTTGCTGCGTAAATACCCCGCAGTGAAGGCACAAGGTACTGAACTTAAACGCCTCGGTGCAATTTGTGGCAAAGAATTTGCCGAGCAAAGCATTGAACTTAATAGTCAATATCAACAATTTGAGTTAAAAGGTTGGTTGGCTCAACCAGAACAAGCCAAAACCCAAGGCGACTTTCAATATTTTTATGTGAATGGCCGTATGATGCGCGATAAGTTAATCAACCATGCTGTTCGCCAAGCGTTTGAAGGGCTGATTGCTGCCGATTTGTACCCCGCCTATGTACTGTATTTGACTCTTGAGCCAAACCAAGTCGATGTAAATGTGCACCCAGCTAAACATGAAGTGAGGTTTCATCAAGCACGTTTGGTACATGATTTCATATACCGAGCGTTAACAGATTCGCTTAATCAATATTTTCAGCAAGGGCAGCAACAGCAAACTCCTGAAGTAAACGTATTGCCTCAAGCTGAACCCAATCATGATTATATTCAACCTTTGCAAAGGCCAATATCTGAACCTAGAGTTGATGAAGGCTTGGCCAGCTATTCTGGCGCAAGAACTCAGTCATCTGGTTATTCGGGCACCTTGGTAAACAAGGGGGTGGCTGAGCACTTAGTCAACTCTTCACAAGTTATCAATCAATCCTCAAAAAACTATCAACAATTGATGACCCCAACACAGCCAACTAATTCTGCGCCCTCTTCAACTGAGCAATCGAATATGATGCTGGGGCAATGGCTACAAGTAACAGATAAAGAAATTTTGCTTAAGGTTGAACAAACATTTTATTTACTCGAGACAAGTGCTTTGCATCTTAGTGTGATGTCTAGACTTTACTCAGATGCAATGCCCGTTAGCCAACCTTTGTTGATGCCAGTTTCGATAACAGCCACGGCTGATTTATTGGCGCAGGCAAAAGCACTCTATCAGCCACTTTTGGAAAACAGTGTAGAAATTGGCTGGACACCCAATAGAATTATTTTACGCAAAGTTCCCGCAGGGTTAAGGCAACTTCGATGGATAGAATGCTTAGAGAATATTTTGGGTTGTTTGGAAATAGAAACTGACAAGGTACGTAAGCACTTGCTAACGTGCATAGTTTCAAGTGAAGAGATGAGTGTTCTCCAGATTCAAGAATTGTGGCAGCAGTTTGTTGGTTCATCGGTTAACTTAAAACATGATATTACTCAAATAGGTAAACCCGTGCATTTAGATGATTGGCTGAATGCCTATGAATGAGAACATGGGCAAGAACCTTGATCCGTTACCACCTGCATTGTTTTTGATGGGACCTACTGCGTCAGGAAAAACAAACCTCGCGATTGAGCTTTGCGCAAACCTGCCGTGCGAAATAATTAGTGTCGACTCTGCGTTGATCTACCGAGGTATGGACATAGGTACCGCTAAACCAAGCGCTGCCGAATTAAAAAAAGCCCCCCACAAGCTAATAGATATTTTAGATCCAGCACAAAGTTATTCGGTAGCCGAATTTAGAAAAGATGCGCTGTTGGCCATGCAAGACATCACAGCAAGGGGCAATATCCCATTATTGGTGGGTGGCACTATGATGTATTACAAAGCCTTGATTGACGGGCTTTCACCGTTACCAGAGTCAAATCAAAGCGTAAGAAAAAGCATAGAAGCACAAGCCGAGGGATCCGGTTGGCATATATTACATCAACAATTAGCCCAAATCGATCCTACCTCTGCTAAACGTATTCACCCCAATGATCCTCAACGTTTAATGAGAGCTTTAGAAGTTTATCTTCTAACCAATCGCTCAATGACAGACTTGATGGCGACTAA
>QIJM01000046.1 GCA_003232445.1 Paraglaciecola arctica | reverse complement strand
TCCTTTAGGTGTTTTCCTGTGGGATCATGCAGACTTTGGGTGATTTCACCTTGTTCATTCAAAGCCAAAACTAAACCGTAAGGCTCTGGCTTAGGCCATAACACCTTGGGCAGTTTGGACATTTGCGCTTTTAGAAAGGGGTAAGGATGAAGATTGTCCATAACATCATTTCGAACTGTAAACAGAGCCAGCCAAAATGTGCCTTTAGCATTGCTGGAAATGTTATCGGGAAACCCTGGCAGATTATCAATAAAAATGTCATGTGTACCTGCTTTGGGACCCTTCAGCCAATATCTGACGATCCTGTAGCGGTAAGTTTCATTAACCAAGACGAAGTCTTCCTGCTGAGATAAGGCCACGCCGTTTGCAAAGTAAAGATCTTTCAATAGCAGCTTAATCTGCCCAGAGGCTAGATCGTAGCTTAGGAGTCTGCCATGGGGTTTTGATTCTAAAAGGTCATAAAGGTATTCATTTTGCCCATACTTAACGCTCGCATCCGTAAAATAAATGATCCCATCGCTGGAAATATCCAAAGCATCAGTGAACTTCAAGGGAATGCCATTCGCCGACGTAGCCAGAACGGTAATCTTCCCTTGAGGATCAATCGACAGTAGCCCTTTATCAGCGTCGCAGACGATCAAGTTCTCATTTTTATCAAATTGCATACCCAAGGGACGCCCATGGGTTTCAGCAAAAATATCCAGCTTGCCATCTGCCGTAAGGATCATAATCTTACCGTCTTGTGTTCCCCCATATACTCGACCTTGGCTGTCCACCGCCACCTCTTCTGGACCATTAATTTGCCCTAAGGCCAAAAGTTCGGCCTTCTGTAAAAGGTTGTTTGCTGCCAGTACACCGTTAAGTTCGCGGGATTGAGACGGTGAATAAGCCACTGGCGAAATGGGTGCAGGCTGGAAAACAACAATGATAATTAAAATTGTCAGAACTCCAATGGTAGCAAAAATTAATTTTTTCAAACCTCTTTAAAATTAGATGTGCTCAATTTCTAGAGCATAAGTCTATTACGAAGATGATTAAAAGCCATTAAAAATCCTCTAAAAGTTTTTGTATTCGGGCTATTCATGCCCTCATCCACTTCGTGGGCCAAGCAGAGCTTGTTCACCAAAGTTTGTTGAAACAAACTAGAGTAGCTTTAGCTAGCCTGCATTGCAGGTGAACTACAGGGAAGTAGCGAATAAAAACTTTCCAAAGTTTTTGTCGAACCGTTAGGGTTCTCATCCCAATCCGCAGCAACAAATACTAAAAAGCCCCGCTGAGTTTATCAGCGGGGCTTTTTAGTATTTGGCGGAGAGCGAGAGATTCGAACTCTCGTTAGGTTTAACCCTAAACACACTTTCCAGGCGTGCGCCTTAAGCCACTCAGCCAGCTCTCCAAATATGTTGCTCACATAGGCTATCTGCGAGCGCCGCGTATATTAGGTAATTCCCTTGTGCTAATCAAGCCGAAAGAAACAAATTAGTGATTTATCTAGGTTTCAAACATTGCCCATAACCTTTAACTTTAAATCTGCGGCAAAATCCAACATACGATTAAGCGGAATTAAGGCTTTTTCTCTTAAAACATCATCAACAAAAATTTCGTGACCACTGATTTCTGTTAGTGACTGCTGAATCGCTTTTAGGCCGTTCATGGCCATCCATGGGCAGTGGGCGCAGCTTTTACAGGTTGCGCCGTTGCCACCTGTTGGTGCTTCTAGCAGGGTTTTGTTTGGGGCCGCTTGTTGCATTTTATAAAAAATACCCCTATCTGTGGCGACGATCAGTTTATCTTGTGGCAGGTTTTTAGCGGCATTGATCAGCTGCGTAGTTGAACCTACTACATCAGCCATATCTATCACGCTGGCGGGTGATTCGGGGTGTACTAGTACTGCTGCATCTGGATGTAGGTGCTGCATATCTTTGAGTGCTTTAGCCGAGAACTCGTCGTGTACGATACATTCGCCTTGCCATAACAACATATCGGCGCCGGTTTGTTTGGCGATGTAAGCACCTAGATGCCTGTCTGGAGCCCAGATAATCTTTTCACCTAAAGAATCTAAATGTTCGACGATTTCCAATGCAATGCTTGATGTGACTACCCAATCAGCACGGGCTTTCACTGCTGCTGACGTATTCGCATAGACCACCACAGTGTGGTCTGGGTGAGTATCACAAAATGCCGAGAACTGTTCAGCAGGGCAACCCAAGTCTAGTGAGCAGGTTGCTTCTAGCGTGGGCATTAACACTTTTTTCTCTGGGCTAAGAATTTTTGCGGTTTCGCCCATAAATCGCACGCCAGCAACAATCAAGGTGTCGGCTTCGCAGTCACGTCCGAATCTGGCCATTTCTAGAGAGTCAGAAATACAGCCACCCGTTTCTTCGGCCAAGGCTTGAATTTCAGGTTCGGTGTAATAGTGTGCCACCAACACAGCATTGTTTTGCTTAAGCAGTGTTTTAATTTCCTGCACGTATTGTTGCTGTTGTGTGTTACTCAGCACAACGGGCTTGGCCGGAAAAGGGTACTCAATGGTTTTTACGGAAAATAGCTGGGACATAATGGGTATGTGGCACTGATTGGTACAAATAAAACGTCCGAGTATTATACCCATTTGTCATACAAATAACATATTAGCTAGTTAAAGATTAGTGAGACTATTTGCAGAGGAAGATATGTACTGCTGGTATCTCGCTCGCCAAAATTGGCTTTCTGTTAGGTTATTAGACTGTTCATACAACTGGGCAAAATTGATATGAGCCGATGGCTGATTAGGTTTTTTTTGCAGTTGTTTTTGCCACGCGGTTAGATAGTGTGCAGGAATGAAGGCAGTATCGTGGTACTCCATAAACGTCAGTTGATTGGATGTTTTAAACGCTTGAGTAGGGTGGTTATCACAAGTTCGGGCAGCAAATATATCAGTACTATTTTGCAGACCTATAGACTGCCAATATTGCCTATCAACTTCTAATTTCTTTGCTTGTTTAAACACAATATTGGGCGCGTCGACGCCCGTACACACGCGTTTTGCTAAGCCTTGACTGAGTGGGTATTCATCGATAAAGCCTGAGAAGTGAGCTAATTCGTGGATAAACACATCGTAGGTATCTTGGCGATCGAGAAACATAATACCATTGTGTACGTTGGCTTTACCTTTGTCGGCAAACATCACTAAATGGGTAAAAGGTAAGTTTTTAAGTTTTTCGGCTAATGACAATAGTTGGCAGCCTAATCGGCCGCTTTGTTGCCAATTTTCTTCGCAGGCAATATCAACTGGATCAAACCAAGTCACATCATAGATACAAATAGATAAGGACTTCAGGCGTTGGTCTTGCGCAAAACGTGACCTAAAGTGTTCAGCTTGCACTAGGGATCCTATATCTGGAGTCACAAACAATAGTTTTTGCTTGCAGTCATCAGGCAAAGTGGATAATTCCTGTATAAAGTCAGAATTGCGATTTTGATTGAAGGCAGTGGCGTGATACTGATACAACTCCGTTAAAGATTGCAGATCCGCGCTCAGGTTTTTCGCCCCTAGTAATGAAAATTCCTGTGCCGCCTGTTGGTATTTTTTATCTCGCCATAGCCCTAAACCATGGGCAAGTTGTTGTTCAGCCACGTTATTTGGCACTTGCTTAGAGGAAGGCAGTTTTTTTTGTGCAGGGGCAATATCGAGAGAGTAGTGTTCAACCATTAACCAAGCAGGGACTAGCACACACACTAAGACTATTCCCCATTTGGTAATTGCAGTCATCTTTATTGGGTTTGTATCTCGTTTGTGTCGGTTTTATTGGCTTCATCACGCAATAAGTTGAGTTCAAGGCGAGCGTAGCGGTGTTCAACATACTCGAATACGTTAGTACTTAACGCTAGTTTAAAGTAGTTTGACGCTACGCCTCTGTTGCCTCTTGCTGAATGGTATTTGCCCAAATAGAAGTAGGCTTCACATAATCGGTCTGTCAATTGTTGTTGACTAGTCACACCGCTAATCAAGGCGTTTAGCAGCTCATTTTCGGTTGTTTTTTCAAGATACAAATCGACCAACTGAGTCGCCCAGTTTTTTTCATCTAAATTTTTACGTTGTTCTGCTAGCTCAATCATTGCCTGTGGTTTATCTATTTCGCTGGAAGCGAGATAACTCCATAGGGCACGATAAGGGTCTGATGCATTTCTGTTATAAAATGTGTCAAAATCACGCACAGCCAAATCGGGGCGACCACCGTAATACAAGGCAATACCTCGGTTTAAAAAAGCAAACTCCATATCCGGATTAATATCTAAGGTGGCATCAAAGGCTTCGTAAGCTTGAATGAAATTCATTTGCTGGGTGTAATACACACCCATAGAATTATAGGCTTCAGCCAAATCAGGTTTTAAACGAATAGCATGATTAAAATCGTATTGTGCTAGCCCAGACAACCCTACACTGTCGTACAAAGTGCCACGCTGATGCAATAGTTGTGCTCTTTGCTCATCTTCTAAATCGGTATTACCCAAAATATGGCTGTAACGGACAATGGCTAATTGTGAGCGCTGATTCATAGGTGCAGGTTCGGCTAATAACAAATTGCCCATTTGCCTGTTGCCCTGCATAGAGCCACTGTTGTTTGCACAGCCAAATAAGAATGCGCTTAGTAAAATGATGATGCTGAGATGTTTATGCATATTAATACAGAAGCTTTACCTGAAAATAGATTATTTATATGACTCTAACTTTGAGACTAGGTTTCACTGCAACCCTTTAAAATAGTCGAAAAACAAGAAGAAGTTATGTGCCGTAGAGTCGCTTATTTCCCCGTGAAAGTAAAGTTGCCCCAGTATCTGTCTGTTAAAACGTGAATTAAACTTGAATTTCAAGCCCAAAATAAAGCAAACTACGTGGCCGAGTTAAATTTAAAGTCTGATTTTTATGACACTTAACCTAACAGCCGAATACAAAATGCTTTTGGCTCTAGCCAGCAAAGCACAAAAAAATGCCCACGCGCCTTATTCAAATTTTCAGGTGGGTGCAGCCATTATTGATGAAAACGCGCAACTACATGCCAGCTGTAACGTAGAAAATGCCGCTTATCCGCTAGGTCAATGTGCCGAAGCAGGCGCTATCTCCGCCATGATTGCTTCTGGTAGTAAACAGATTAAACAAATCCTAATCGCCAGCCCAAACGATGATTTCTGCCCACCTTGCGGCGGTTGTCGACAAAAAATTGCTGAGTTCGCCGATGCTCAAACAGAGGTACATTTGGCGACCAAGAATGGTCAGGTCAAAACGGTTAAATTTGCAGAGTTGCTGCCGTTGGCATTTGGCTTTGAGACGTAACCTAAACTCGGGTTAAGTCGTGTTGGCAAGTTTAAAAAGCGGCACTAATGACACGACTAAACTTGCGATGTGTCACTTTAACAACGTCAATACCCACTGTTTGTGCCAAAAGCATACAAAATAGTTCGTTTACCACAATTGAAGGAAAAGCTTTGGACGCAAACTTTAGGATATGAGTACTGGCATATTGGCCATCTGCTAAATAAATAACATCCTCAGCCACATACACATTTAACTTATTTTGCCTACCTTTTGACTTTTGGTATAATTTGTATTTTGCAGTTTACCAAGCCATATATGCCTAGCTTTTCAATATTATCACATTGCCAATTGCAGGATCGCAGCGACCCGCATGTAATGCGGTGACAAGTTTTGCGGCGTCTGCGAAACCTCTGTGTTCTTCAATGCGCATCCACGAGGGGTTGCCCGATGCTATGTGGGCGATAAAGGCGTTTTGAGCAAGTGAGAACCGACGGGTTAACTCTGCACCTCCGTAATCTTTGTTACGCTTGCGGATTTGAACAGGCGCAAAGAAAAACTCCGGTTTGGGCCCCGGTAAACCAAGGTCTCGTAAGAAATCCGTATTTTGCGCCGAGCCGGCAAAACAATCATAAGCGAGGTACTCGCCAAAATGTGTATGAATATTCACCCGCAAAGCTTCATTCCCGGAAAAATCTACATAAGTAGTTTGTACATCCGAACGCATATCGCTCATTGCATCATAAGAGAATACCTCATCATAGCAGCCAAGGTTTTTCACAAAATCAACATTGGCCGATGATGTCAGAGCGACCAAGCGAACTGCTGGGTCACCCAGTTTCAAACTATAGGCTGTACCGTAAGCGGTTTTGCTGGACGCGCTTGACATCACCACTTGCCGGGCTCCGAAAACTCCATTATCCATCAAAAAATCAGACAACATATAGGACGTAATATATAACGGCCTGAGTAGACTTTGATAATGTTCAAGTTTTGGCGAATATCCGGGATCTGTCGCACAGCGTGCATATTGATTATAAGCAGATGTGAGCTCCCTGCGGTGTGCCGCACCGTCGTAAAAGCCGCGACCACTTACCCGTTCGGGCCGCATTATTAAATGGCTGGCGATGGGGAAATAGCCAAAAAATCGTTCCCCAATTTCAATGCCGGGTGTTTGAGAATACTCGACATCGGCAAACCCCCAGACGGGCATATGCCCCCATCCGTCCGTATGCGTCGGGAAAAATTGCCAGTAATTCATTGCATCACCAAACCCGGCATAGGTGATGTTGTTGGTGGTTACCGCAATATGATTGATCCGGAGCACTATGTCTCCGTCTGCGAGCGAATAGCTTGCCTCTACAATATCTGCTTTGGTTTCGCCCAGCGACGGCTTGTTTGTCAGTAACCGGTTGATTGCGATTTGTGTCATTTTATAGGCCTTTCCCAATTGTACTGACTTAACTATACTGTAATTTCACAAAATAGGGTTCGGATTTCAAGTGTCGGCGAAAACAGACCAAACAACAAAGCCAAAGCCTTTAAAACGGCCTATTCAGGCCCGCTCGGAATTCACAGTTCAAGCGATATATGACGCATTTGTTCGTATTTGGTTGCGCGAGGGCTGGGATAAGGTGACAACCCGCAAAATCGCTATTGAATCCGGGTTTGCCGTCGGAACAATCTATGAGTATTTTCCCAATAAAACCGCCTTGCTATCTGGCTATGTCCGTCATGCAGTGGAATGGACACTGAGCGCAATCCACAGTCAAGTTGAGCAGGCTTCTGGTCACAGCTCGCAAAATCGTCTGGATCGGCTCGTGGAATTGACCATAGGGGCAGGCGGTGACGATCAACCATATTTTGATCAACGGATGATTTTATTGGAAGAAGAGATTGCTGAACATAAAGATCACAGGCGAGTTTATACGGAAATGTGCCAGGCTTGGGCTTCGGCCGTTAAAGCCATATCAAACATGCCCCGCATCTGGAATCATCAAGACATAAACACCGCGGTTCTGTTCCTGTGGGGTGCGCGCCGCTATGGAGCTTTGTTGGAATTATCCGATGCAGAGCAGGCGTTTTTCTTAAAAACAGCCAAGCAATTCATCGCCTAATCAATGGGGTCATAATCAATGGGGTCAGATACTGAGGGACCCCATTGATTGGAGTTCAGTTCCAGAAATTGAAGGAGCATTTTAATGAGTGACTGGTTTTTAATTACTTTCGGTTCAGGTTGGGTACTGTGTTTACTGTCTGTTATCCTCATATATTTGTTCAAAAAAAATGGCGTAAGTTACGTATCAATTTTTACAAAAGGAAGTTCTGTTTTTGGTGACCTAAACAATATTGTTAATCCCAACAAGTTAAAATATATTAAAATATTATCTGTTGTAGGAGTGTTATTGATAATATTTTCATTGGTTGTACTTTTGGTTTCAAAATCTTAATTAAAACTGGGTAAACCACCGCCTCTGGGGGTGTGACTCGAAAAGGCTCTGCCGTAAAGGCGTGCAAAGCTTAATCAATGGGATCAGAGACTGAGGGATCCCCACGAAATTAGCAGTTGAAAAACTTGAATTAGGCATGAGCCAATCGGATGTTAAAAGTTTAATGTCCTCGGCTCAATCCGCTTTAGGCGGCAGTGGCATTTGGAATATGGCGTTGTTTAATGAAGCCAGCGCTTATCCTCATGGTACTAAACAAAAACAAACTATCCGTGAAGGTTCAATTGTGTTGATGGATTGTGGTTGCAGTGTTGAAGGTTATCAATCTGATATTAGCCGCACTTTTGTGTTTGGTGAGCCAAGTAAAAAACAGCAAAAAATTTGGAATATGGTCAGAGAAGGTCAACGTATTGCCTTCAAAACTGCCACACTAGGCACACCTGCGGGAAAGGTTGATGATGCTGTACGCGTTTATTATGTGAAACAAGGTTTAGGGCCTGATTATAAACTACCGGGGCTTTCTCATAGAACAGGCCACGGCATAGGTATGCAGGGCCACGAGCCGGTTAACTTTGTGCATGGCGAAGCCGAAACCTTAAAACCGGGTATGTGTTTCTCCAATGAACCTGGCATTTACCTACCCGGTGAATTTGGTGTGCGTTTAGAAGATTGTGTGTATATGACAGACAAAGGTATTCAGTGGTTTACCTTACCACCAGACTCTTTGGCCTCACCTATTGGCAAACTTGCCGCAATGCCCGTTTAGGCAAATAAGTGTGATTAACCCATTATCTGCTATTCCAACCGAACGCTCTGAGGACTGGTGGCTAGCACGCCACCAGCAAAAACTCGCAGAGCTTCAAGGGATAAACGAACCTATTGACATACTATTTCTTGGTGACTCCATCACCCATGCATGGGAGGTGGAAGGCAAGGAGTATTGGCAACAACATTTTGCCCATCGTAAAGCGTTAAACCTTGGTTATACGGGCGACCGCACTGAACACTTACTGTGGCGTATTCAAAACGGTGAGATAAACAGTCTTTCATCTAAATGGGTTGTTTTATTAATTGGCACCAACAATGCTGGGCATAGACATGACTCACCAGAAGAGATTGCCGCTGGAATAAAAGCTATCGTAGACGAACTTAAGCAGCGTCTGCCAAACAGTAAAATATTACTTATGGCGATTTTTCCTCGTAGTCGAAACAAATTAAAACGTATGCGAAAACGGGTCGATTCGACCAATAAGCTAATTAGAGAGTACTCAGATGAGAAACAAGTGTTGTGGTTAGATATCAATCACCATTTTCTCACTGATGAAGGGGTATTGCTGGAATCAGTTATGCCTGATTTACTGCACCCTAATGCCGCTCAATATTATGTTTGGGGCAAAGCTGTTTTATCTTTTATCAAGCATAAATAAATCATTTAAACATTCAAGTTGTGTGAAATTTCACACTCATGTAACGACTTGTTACGTATTCAGTTCAAATTACTCGCCTTAACCTATTGAGTACAATTCAAACAATGCAATACACTGGCTGAATAAATAATAAAAAATACAAAACAACGGCAGAGGAATAAATAATGGAAAGACGCGATTTTATTAAAATCGGTGGTGTAGGTGTGGGCGCGCTAATGCTTCCCATAACTGGCATCGCCATTTCAGCAGATCAAATGTTAGATAAACCCATGGACGTGGCCTATAAAAAGAAGCTAGCGGATATTGCCCTTAATGCTGCCAAGGCAGCCGGTGCAAGTTACGCGGATGCGCGCATTGGCCGCTATCTAAACCAATTTGTTACCACCCGTGAAACGCGAGTAGATAACATAGTGAATACCGAGTCAGCAGGCATTGGGGTGCGCGTAATAGCAAATGGTACTTGGGGTTTTGCATCCACCTCAAATATAACCCCAGATAGCGTCGCTAAAACGGCTGAACGCGCAGTGGCAGTGGCTAAAGCAAATTCAAAATTCCAAACATCACCGGTTAAACTTGCACCAGTCAAAGGTGTTGGCGATGTCAGTTGGCAAACACCTATCAAGAAAAATGCCATGGAGGTGCCGATTAAAGATAAAGTAGACTTATTGTTGTCGGCTAATGATGCGGCTATGGCTAACGGCGCTAACTACATTACCTCTATTCTATTTTTAGTAAATGAACAGAAATATTTTGCTTCAACCGACGGTTCCTACATCGACCAGGATGTGCATCGTTTATGGTCACCGTTTTTTGCGACGGGTATAGGTAAAAATGGCTTTAAACAACGCAACGGTTTGTGCTCTCCTGTGGGCATGGGTTTTGAATATTTAGATGGCCTTGAAAAAGATAAAGTCAAAATCACTGGTGCCAACGTAGGTTACAACAACTCTTACGATATGGTTGAAGATGCTGCCGCTGCTGGTAAGCAACTTAAAGCCAAACTCAAAGCCAAGTCAGTCGAGCCGGGCAAGTATGACTTAGTATTAGATCCTGCTCATCTTATGTTAACTATTCACGAGTCTGTTGGGCACCCCTTAGAGCTAGACCGGGTATTAGGTTACGAAGCCAATTTCGCAGGCACCAGTTTTGCTACTTTGGATAAGTGGAAAAGTGGAAAATTCCAGTATGGAACCGACATTGTTAACTTGTTTGCTGATAAAACCCAGCCTTACTCATTAGGTAATGTTGCCTACGATGATGAGGGTGTAAAAACCAAACAGTGGGACTTAGTCAAAGACGGTATTTTAGTTAACTATCAAGCTACGCGTGATCAAGTACATATGATTGACCAAACCGAGTCTCATGGCTGTTGTTACTCTCAGAGCTGGCGTGATGTGCAGTTTCAGCGGATGCCCAACGTATCATTGAAACCCAATGAAAAGGACATTTCAGCTGAAGATGTGATCAAAGACGTCGAAAAAGGTATTTATATCGCAGGGCGCGGGTCATTCTCAATCGATCAACAAAGATACAACTTCCAGTTCGGTGGACAATTGTTTTACGAAATCAAAGATGGAAAAATTGTCGACCAGATTGAAGATGTCGCTTACCAATCCAATACCCAAGAATTCTGGAATAGCTGCACACAAATGGCGGGTAAATCAGATTATCGAGTAAGTGGTTCGTTCTTCGATGGTAAAGGTCAACCTTCACAGGCTAGCGCGGTTTCTCATGGTTGTCCGACTACGAGATTCAACAACATTAACGTCATCAACACTGCGCGTAATGTGTAAGTCGGTAACTATTTAGAAGGAAATCAAATTATGACTATTTTATCTGAACAAAAAGCCAAAGAATTGCTGACCAAAGTACTAAAATATTCCAAGGCTGACGAAGTCGAATGTAACTTAGATGGCAGCATAGGTGGCAACATTCGGTACGCTCGAAATACGGTATCTACCGCAGGGGAAGAAAGCGATCTGGTACTTGCCGTACAATCAACCTTTGGCAAACGTATGGGTGTGGCCACCATCAATGAATTTGACGATGCATCACTTAAAAAAGTAGTGCGTCGCTCAGAGGAACTGGCCAAACTGGCACCTGAAAACGAAGAGCATATGCCCTTGTTTGGGCCACAAAAATATGCGCCGTCGAAGACCTATTTCGAATCAACAGCCAATGTCTCACCAGCAAACAGAGCTCAGGCCGCAGAAGACAGCATAGCGCCTTCTAAAAAGAATAAACTAGTGGCTTCAGGCTTTTTAGAAGAGACTGTCGCCTTTAGTGCAATAATGAATAACAAAGGTTTATTTGCCTACAACAAATCAACCAATGTGGACTTTTCGGTGACTATTCGTACCGAAGACGGCACAGGTTCTGGTTGGGTCACGCGCAATTTCAGCGATTACAAGCTGCTGAATACCGCTAAGGCCTCGAGTATCGCCATTCAGAAATCCAAAGATTCGGTCGATGCAAAAGCGATGGAGCCAGGCAAATATACGGTGATCTTAGAACCCGCAGCCAGTGTTGGATTATTAGGCAATATGGTGCGTAATTTTGCTCAAAGAGGTGCTGATGAAGGACGTAGCTTTTTAAGTTACAAACCTAAAGAAGGTGAAGATGCAGAAAAAGCGCCTAAGAACAAATTAGGCCAAAAGATGTTTGATGAGCGAGTCAACATTTACTCAAATCCAGCACATCCAATAGCCCCTACCGCTCCTTTTGCTGGTGATGGCTATCCATTAAATCGCACTGACTGGATTAAAGGTGGCGTAGTAGTCAACATGCCAAATTCCCCTTATTGGGCGAAAAAAACCGGAGTAGCTTACGTTCCCCGTGGTGGCAACATCATTATGGATGGGGGCGACGGATCGTTAGAAGATATGATTAAAAACACCCGTAGAGGCATTTTAGTCACACGTCTTTGGTATATTCGCGCACTTGATCCACAAACCTTACTGTATACAGGTTTGACCCGCGACGGCACTTTCTATATTGAGAATGGCAAAATAAAATATCCAATCAAAAACTTCCGTTTTAATGAAAGCCCGATTGTGATGTTAAACAATATAGAAGCCTTAGGTAAACCTGAACGTATCAACGGCAATATGATCCCGCCGATGAAGATCAGGGACTTTACCTTCAGCAGTTTATCTGACGCGGTGTAAACATCTCGCCACAAGCTAGATAAAATAGTTTGTGGCTATTTGTTCAGCATACATCTATATGGATCGCCGTCATTTTATTCGCTCTGGTTGTGCTATTGCCGTTTGTGCAGCATTGCCTTTGGCTGTGCGTAGTCAAAATAGTGAATACGACTTTTACTTTACCCGCCTGAGTTACGAATCAGGTAATTGGGAAGTCGATGAACGTATGCCAGCAAATGTGCTCAATTCGTTGATTGAGTACACCAGTTTACGGGTAGATTTACAGGAGCGGGTAATACCACTTTCTGACCCCAGCATGTTAAACGCGCCCTTTTGTTATATGGCTGGACATCGATTAGTGCAGTTTAACTTGCAAGAAAGACAAAACTTTCAGCGTTATGTTGAAAATGGTGGATTTGTCTTTGTAGACGACTGTAATCACGATATTGATGGCATGTTTGCCAAAACGTTTGAAGCGCAAATGGCGGATATATTTGGCCCAGATGCGTTGAAAAAAATCCCTAATGACCACCCACTGTATTCATCTTTTTTTGAATTTGACGGGCCACCACGCACTTCGGTTGAGTTAAATGGTTGGGGCGATGATCTGGTGCATGAGTACCTCAAAGCAATTGAGATAAATGGCCGAATAGCGGTGTTATACAGTAATAAAGACCTAGGCTGTGAATGGGACTACGACTTTAGAAACAAACGTTGGTTGAAAGTGGATAACACCAAATTTGCAGTAAACATTGTGATTTATGCAATGACCGCTTAAAAGCAGCTTCGAGATGCGAGCTACTAGCTATTTTTTTCATTAAACCATTAAGAGTAAAAATGAGCATACAGAATTTATCCGAACAAGACGTTCTCGTATTACTGGACAAGTTGACTCAGATTGAGCACGAAGTAGGTAAAGTGATTGTTGGGCAGAAAAATGTGATCCAACAATTGTTGATCAGTATGTTAGCTGGCGGACATTGTTTGTTAGAAGGGGTGCCCGGATTAGCTAAAACGCTGATGGTGAATGCCTTAGCCGAGACTCTCGA
The DNA here is from genome assembly GCA_003232445.1 of Paraglaciecola arctica. GTDB lineage: Bacteria > Pseudomonadota > Gammaproteobacteria > Enterobacterales > Alteromonadaceae > Paraglaciecola > Paraglaciecola arctica_A. The sequence continues at coordinate 13,773 of QIJM01000046.1, read as the reverse complement.
ATTGAGCTTTAAACGCGTGCAGTTCACTCCTGATTTAATGCCCAGTGATATTATCGGCACCGAAATATTGGAAACCGATCATGAGTCAGGCGATCGTTTCTTTAAATTTCAACAAGGCCCCGTTTTCACTCACATTTTATTGGCCGACGAAATCAATCGTACTCCGCCTAAAACTCAAGCAGCGCTGTTGGAGGCCATGCAAGAAAAGAGTATTAGTTATGCTGGCACGAGTTACGCCTTACCAAAGCCGTTTTTTGTGTTAGCCACGCAAAACCCTGTTGAGCAAGCAGGCACTTACCCACTGCCTGAGGCGCAACTTGACCGGTTTTTGATGTTTATAAAAGTGGATTATCCCTCTGAGCTAGAAGAAATTGAGATTTTGCGCCGCACCACCGGTAATACCCAAGCCAAGTTAAATGCAGTACTCAATGCCGAAGAAATTATCAGCTTGCAGCATGTGGTAAGGGATATTGAGATATCTGAACCGCTGCTGGTTTACATTAATCAACTCGCCCGCAATACACGCCCTGGCGAAAGTCAGTCATCAGCCGTTAATCAATATGTGCGCTGGGGTGCTGGGCCTCGTGCGGGTCAAGCAATGGTGCTGTGTGCCAAAGCTAATGCGTTACTTTGCAAACGCTTTGCCGTCACTATGCAAGATATCAAACAAGTGGCTCATGGCGTGTTAAGACATCGACTATTATTGAATTTTCAAGCAGAAGCGCAGAATATCTGCAGCGATGATGTAGTTGATGGTTTATTACAAGACTTAGCAGAGCCAGCCAGTCCCTTTAGCCCCTCTGTTTAATATGTGAGTCAGCCCCCTAGTATGCGACCTAATATGCAACCACTTATTGACCCACTTATACTCGCCAGTATCAAAGATATGCCTTTGGTAGCAAAGACGGTTGCCCAAGGCCTGTTACATGGGTTGCATGACAGTGTGCAACGAGGAACAGGACTAGAGTTCAGTCAGTATCGAGCCTATGAGCCTGGCGATGCACTGGGCAATATTGACTGGAAGTTATTTGCTCGCTCAGACCGATATTTTGTGCGCGAAGCAGAGCGCGAAAGCAATATTAATATTTGGCTAGTGTTAGATGCCAGCGCATCTATGTTGCAACATTCGTCTGAATCCGAACCTGAATCTCACCAGGGCTGGCATAAGTTTGATTATGCTAAACATCTGTTAGCCACTATCGCTTACATCGCACACAAACAAAGTGATGCCATCGGTTTATTGGGACTGTCGAGTGAAACCCTCAACTTTTCACCCGCCTTAACGGGTAAACAACACTGGCAAAAATTGCTAGTGCAACTCAGTCAGATGTCTACCGGCTCGGTGTTTCCATCGCCGCATATGTTGCAACGCCATTTAAGCCACATGCAATCTAATAGTCTTATTTTTGTGCTCAGTGATTTTTATCAAAAGGACAATGAGATTATCGACTTTATGCAAAGCTTGGTAAGTAAAAGAACAGAGGTAATTGCAGTACAGTTGGAAAGTGATGATGAACTGACCTTTCCCTATAAAGGCCAAATTCGCTTTGAAGACAGAGAGAGTAAACAGCACGTTTTAGTTTCTGCAGACGATGTAAAAAGCAACTACCTTGTGGCAAGACAAACGTGGCAAGAAGCGATAACAAAGAGCTTTAGCCAGCTCAACATTGAGCATTGTATCGCCAATATCGACCAGCCACTAGATAAAACATTACATCAGTTTTTAGCGGCAAGGCAAAGATTACGATGAAGACATGTTATGTGTTGGCCGAGCAATAGGCATGTTAGATATGCCTTTATTACTACAATCACCCTTAGCTATGTTGGGTTTGTTGATCTTGTTGATCCCGCTGGGTATCCACTTATTAAGTAAAGCCCGCCCCCGCGTCATAGCGTTTGCTCATATCGCATTTATCAAAGTAAAAACCTCACCCGTGTTACGACAGCTAAGATTGACACAGTTAATTTTACTGGGGCTGCGCATGTTTATGTTATTGCTCGCGACTTTGATACTGGCTCAATTGTATTGGCACAATGTATGGGAGAACGCCAACCAACAGGTCAACTCACATATATTATTAACCGAAGACTGGTTGAACCATGCCACTGACACCGAAAAACAAACATTAATTGACCAAGTCCATGACTCAGATTTAGTGCTTCTCAGCACAAAAAACCGCAACATAAATAAAACAGAATTAGCTCAGTGGTCGACTAATAACCCGCAAACGCCGGCTCTTAATATATGGAATAAAGTGGCAGACTATGCAGCACAGCTGTCAGCTAATGAGGCGATAGCCGTGCATACAACAAACCGTCTAAAGCAGTTTATAGGGGATAAGGTGCCGCTACCTGAGCGAGTTGAATGGCAGGTGAAAACGATACCTGTAGAGAGTGTTAGTCAACAATATTCGGCGAACATAAAAGTAATATACGATGATTCGAGTGAAGCATTATTAGTCTATTTACGTGCCGCTTTTGAAGTCATCAATACTCATGAAAAATTGAGCTTAAAAGTTGATTATATTAGCAATGACAATTTAAAAGAAGACAATGGGCACTTACTATATTATGACAAAATAATTAACCTCAGCGAACAGGCCAATGCTCAGCAACTCAGTCCTTTTGATGCGCAGTGGCAAGACACACATATTACTCAAGTAGAGCTTAACAAGATTAAACAAGCTAACTTTGTATTGACCCTAGCTCGATTATTATATTCATCACAAAACCAAGCTTGGTGGTTAGAGAATACTCGGTTATCAAGCACACAAATCACTCAGGCTTCACCTTATAAAGAAACATCTAACAAAAAATCACTCAACAAAACCACATATTCGACACCGTTACATGTTTGGTTAGTTTTGATGTTGGTCGCAATATTCATTCTAGAGCGATTGCTAAGCGAATGGCCTAACCGTGAACTAAAATCCGAGCTGGACGAATAATTGTCTAGTCTGCCAACCGCACAAAACAAATCACTGGATAAGATTGTCATTTATCTTAGGCGCAGATGGTTATTGCAAAAGCTCGCTTACACACTTTTGATTAGCATTTGTGTTGGGCTGGCCATTTATTGGATAACTGAGTGGGTCGTTTTGCCGGTGACAGCTGGCATGTTGTTGATTGCCTTGGCTGCTTTGATGTTTTCTCGCAGTAAGCAATATCAAGATATTACGGCGAATAAGGTACTGCGGCACCTGAATCGACACTTCAGCGAATGTGAAGAAAGTGCAGAGTTGATATTACTGCACAGTAGTTCCCTCTCGATTTTGCAGCAGTTACAAAAAACGCGAATTCAGCCACAAATAAACCAATTATTATTAACAGATCTTAGTTCACACTTACCCAAGTATTCATGCAAGCCAGCGATGCTGCTAAGTACTTTAGCATTACTAATATTCACATTGATTCAAGTCATACCTTCAGACCTTTTATTTAAAGCTGAGGCAGCCAAGACTCAAGTGATTAATGAAACACCTGAACCTTCCAAACTCATTAGACTTGAGGCTAAAGATATCATTGTCACCGCACCCAGTTACACAGGCTTGGCGATACGGCAAACAACAGACTTGAATTTGGAATTGATTGCTGGCTCAACTGTGACTTGGCGTCTTCAAGTCATGGGTGTCAAACCGCAAAACGATTTGTCTATTATGCTTCCAGACAAACAGCGTATCTCACTAATCAAACAAGCCGCACAAGCTGATAACTTCTACCTCGCCAGTGCAAAGTTAAATCAATCAGGTGTTTACTATATTGCTGCTGATGAGAAGATGTTAGGTGATATCCACACCATTGCTGTCACCGCAGACACTAGGCCAACCATTCGTTTTATCGCGCCGACTCAGACCATAACCGAATTAGCTAAAAACGCTGAGCCTAAAGTGCAAGCTACAGTGTCAATCGAAGATGACTTTGGCCTAGGGCGAGTGGAAATTCTGGCATCTATCGCCAGTGGCTCTGGAGAAGCAGTTAAATTTCGCGATAAAACCTTCCAATTTGACTCCCAATCTGTGATCGAGGGCAAAGCACATTTCTTTAAAAACTGGGACTTAACTGAACTGGGTATGCAGCCCGGTGACGAACTGTATTTTAGTATTAAAGCATGGGATAACCGCCTACCCGTTACTCAGCAAAGTCGCTCTGCCAGTAAAATCATTCGGTGGCTCGAAGAGGAACAACAAGGGGTGTTAGCCGACGGTATAGCCATGGACTTTATGTCGGAGTATTTTAAAAGCCAAAGACAAATCATAATTGAAACCAAAGAATTGATCGCCGACAAAACTAACATCTCGATTGAAAACTTTAACCATACATCTCGTGATCTAGGTGCAGCACAAAGCTTTCTTAAACAAAAATATGGGCAGTTCTTAGGTGATGAATTTGACAGTGGCACACTTCAATCAATGGAGGCTGGCCCCGAGATAGAACATGATGAGCATGAAGAACATTCCGATGAGACTCCACAAACACCAGCGCATGAACATGACGGCGCAGAGCACCCATCAGAAGACGCTGATAAATCTGGCTACAGTCAAATTATTCAGCAGTTTGGACACGCTCATGGTGAAGCCGACGATGGCAATTTTATCAAAAAAGGCCTGCCTAGCCCCAAATTACTAATGAAACGAGCCATTGCCAATATGTGGCAAGCTGAATTGCATTTGCATTTATCCGAACCGGAACTTGCCCTACCCTTTGAGAACCAAGCCTTAGCCTTGCTTAATCGGGCTAAAAAAGCCGACCGAATTTACGTAAAACGCTTAGGCTTTGAACCGCCGCCGGTATCGGAAAAACGCCGTTATCAGGGTGATTTATCAGATATCCTTAGTTATCAGCGTGATGAAAAAACACCTGAAAGAAACGCACCTATGCAATCAATTGCAGCTTTGCTTAATACACTCAACCAAAGCTCGGAACAATTGACCACTAAAGCGATAACTGCTGAGCAAACAAACATAGTTGAACAAGTTAAAGCCTATTTTTCTGCACAACTGACGGCAAATCCCAAGGACATTGCTTTTATCGCCACGTTGGAAAAAATCCAGCAAGCCGATTCTTTTACCTTAAATAATTGTAAGGACTGCATCAACGCCTTGGTAGAAAAGTTGTGGCAAGCACTGCCCTCACCTATCGCAGCACCCGCAACTAGACAAACACCCTATTCGTTACAAAACGATATGCTGCAAAAGTATCAGGCATTTTTACAACAGTATGAAAAGGTGCAAAAAAAGGAGTCGCAGCCGTGACCTTCTCATTAGGGTTATTTTTCCACTACCCAATCGCTGCAAACATGTTAGTTTTGCTGTTGGTTATTGGCGTAGTTATCACTAGTTACTTTGCTTGCCAACGACTAAAACACAAAAAAGCAAGGCTAGCCACAGTGTTAGTCGCTAATATTGTTGCCGCTCTGACGGTGGTTGGTTTGGCTTTTGATATACAGATAATCAGTGAACAAGCTTCAGTAGTTTATCTCGTTACTAACGGGGCAACTACTCAACAGTTAAAGAAGATAGACACACAACAACCTGTTTTTGTTATGCGTGAGGCTGTTAAATCTGAGGCCCTTAAATCCACAGCTCTTAGATCAACGACTATCAGCCATATATTAGAAGTCGCCACCCAGATTGATATTCCGTCACAAATTTTATCTCATCAAGCCACATTCGATAGTCTACATGTCCTAGGAGATGGACTGAGTTCATCGCAGTGGCAAGACTTACAACTCTTGATGGGCCATGCCTTCAACAATATTTCAGTGACCTTTTCTGCACCCAAACCACGTATTGGACTAGTCAACATGCATTGGCCGAGAGAATTATCCGTAGGGCAATTTGTTGAAATAAAAGGGCAACTTCAAGGCACCGGTGATCCTGCTATAACAGATAATATTTATCAATTGAATTTGCTCGATCCAGTTGGGCAAATCGTCGAGACAGTAAGGCTCAAAGCCAGAGAACGTTTTACCTTAAACTTTCCAGCAAAAAGTACTGGGCAATGGATCTATCGATTACAACTAAGTCAACCAGACGACATCAACTTGTTAGCAGACGAACCTATTGCGTTTTCAGTGGCTAAGCCAGTACCTGTAAGAATACTGATTAAACAATCGGCTCCCTCTTTTGAAACGCGGCAATTAAAAAATTGGGCGGCGGAATTTGGCAGTCAAATAAGTGTTTTGACTAAAATTAGTCAAAATAAAGATATCCGACAAAATATCAACCTAAGCGCTGTAGCATTGCAACAAATCACCTCGCCATTTACTGATCAAACATTAGTTAACTTTGACTGGCTGTTGATAGATGGCCGCGCCTTACTAACACTGACAGTGCAGCAAATGACGGCCTTGCAAACAGCGATTGAAAACGGTTTGGGCGTATATATCATTGCCGATAATGAACTAGTTAACGCTTGGCCAGTGCCATCACTTGATTGGCTTTCGGATATTAATATTCAACCTTTAGAAGTAGCAAATTACTCAGCTATCCCCAATTGGCCGCATAGCAAAATTGAACAGGCCATGCCATTGGTAAAAGCCACTATAACTACTGTTAACGGTTTATCCCTTGTGCAAAATAACAACGCCCGAACATTGGTATCTCACAGCAAAATAGGGTTGGGACAAGTTGCGGTATCACTTATTAATTCCACTTATGGCTGGCAGACATCGGGTTTAACCGAACAATACAGCCATTATTGGCAGAGTGTCATCTATGGCTTAGCCAGACCCAAACAGACAGCCTATTGGCTAAACGCTAAACCCGACACACTACTTGTGGTCAATCAGCGTGTGCAAAGATGTTTGCTTGGTGCTACCGATTCAGCTGTGGCTACACATAACCAAAACCCGCAACCCTTAATATTGGCCCAGGACTTACTGCAAGCCGAGCAAAGCTGTATCACAATATGGCCAACAAATGAGGGGTGGCATAAGCTGGCATGGTCAGAGAAAACAGAATTATCCGATACACAAAATGACCCAACCCCGCTAGTAGATACATGGTTATATGCCCATACTGAGCAGGATTGGCCAGTGTGGCGACAAGTGCAAAATCAACTAGCTAGCCAAAAGGTGGCACAACAACAAAGCATCAAACAGTTTGAAAAAACGTCAATAAAGTCACTGGATAAAAGCTGGCTTTGGGGGCTGTTAGTGTTGTTTATGAGTATGTTATGGCTGGAACGCAAGCTGTTTTAGCCATACCAATAAAAAACGCCACTAAAAATAGCAGCGCCAAACTAGAATAACTAAGGGAATAGCCAAGTAGCTCTAGCTCCAGCATAATTACAAGATTTTCTCCCAAAACAGCGCTTTACCCATTTGTGGATCTAATTCGTAACCGGCAAAACCAAATTTTATATAGGCATTTTTGGCGACTTGATTACCTTCCAAAACTTCTAATGTGACTTTGCAACAGCCTTTTTGGATGGCTATGTTTTCAACATGCTGCAACATTTTTTGGCTAAGACCTAAACCTCTGTATTCACCAGACACAACCACATCATGAATGTTAATCAGAGGTTTGCATTTAAACGTTGAAAAAGCTTCAAAACAATTCACTAAGCCTGCCGGTTTGTCGTCTACATAACAGATCACACTAAAAGCTTGGGGTAATTTTGCCAACTCAGTCGCAAGGTTATCTTTCACTGACTGGCTTAAAGCAGTTGCCCCGCCCATAGGATCAAACGCGTAGTTTTCAAGTAAAAACAACATATCTTGGGTCTGTTGAGCATCTTGATAATTCAGGGTAAAAACGTCGATTTTCATTGGAGCCTTGCTTGGAGTCTTTATAGAAAGTTAAGCTACTTAATTGTGAGATAGGGGAAAATATAGGAGTCTTTTTACTTTTCAACCACACAAAGTTTTTGTACCCTAGCTTTAACTCGGCGGATCATATTGATATCCCCTTCAGCCTCGGCATCGACCAAATCTAATCGCGCATCTTGGCACTTAAACTTATTTGCTTCGTTTGCCAGATAAGCTTGATCTTTTTGCTTTTGAATAACGCCTTCTACACCAGAGTATTGACCTCGGTCTTCTGGGCGCTTTTCTTTTTCGTAAGGTGGGGCTCGGTGTGCACCACAAGCAACAAGTGTTAGGGTAAAAGCGCTAATAATAAAAATCTTATTCACTGAATATTCCTTTTGTAAATGTAGATCACAGTCGTTGAGACTTAAAGAGTTTAATAGAATTCCTAATCTGAACGTACTTTAGCCAATTCAGGTAATTCGCCTTTAAGACCCATAGCATGTTGAATAATTTTTTGTTTGGCAAATGGCGAGTGATTAGCCAAACTTAAGCCAGTATCCCTGATTAACTTTTTAATAGGTTGATCTCCAGCAAATAAACGCTTAAAACCTTCCATTGCCGCTACCATTTTGACTGCTTCTGTTTTGCGCCAGCGCTCAAAAGGTCGTAAATTTTTAGCTAAACCAAAATCCTTGTTTTGCTCGACCAACTTAATTATCTGTTCAGCCAAAGTAGCGGCATCCAATATACCTAAATTTGCCCCCTGACCAGCCAAAGGATGAATGGTATGCGCGGCATCGCCAATAATAGCGACTCTGTTACCTACCCACTGGCGCGTGTAACGCATTTTAAGCGGAAAGCTTTGCCTGTCACTCACTAGCTCACATATGCCCAAGGTGCAATCAAATGCAGCAGTCAGGGCTTTGTTAAATTCTTCATTTGATAGTTTGAGCAGTGCGGCTGCTCTAGGTTCATCTTGTGACCAAACAATCGAACAATGATGTGCATCCCATAAAGGCAAAAAAGCCAAAGGTCCAGTAGGAGTGAAAATCTGCCTAGCAGTGTGATTGTGCGGCAAAACAGTTTTAACCGTTGCGACTATTGCATTTTGATCATAATCCCAGAATGTTTGGGCTAAATTTGCTTGCTTTTTTACCACTGAGTTAGCGCCATCAGCACCAATGACTAATCTGGCGGTTAACTGGCTACTGTCGTCTAAGGTAACAAAACATTCTTGTTGACCAAAAACCAACTGCTTGATTTTTTTAGGGGCTAGCAACTCAATATAGCTGCTGCTCTGGGCTTGCATCCATAAACCATGTCTAATAGCTTGGTTTTCAACAATATGACCTAGCTGCGTTTTTTGAACTTGGTTTGCAGAAAACTCGATTTTGCCAAAACTGTCTTGATCCCAAACCTGCATATCCACATAACTGCATAGCCTGTTAACGTCTAGATGTTGCCATGCACCTAGGTTGTGTAAAATATTCTCTGTCGCCAATGTAAGCGCGCTAACACGCAACTGGGGATCGCCACTTGGCATAGCTTGGCTAACATGGCTTTCAACAACCGCCACCGACAACCCACTATTTTTTAAAGCAAGAGCTTGAGTCAAGCCTACTATGCCGCCACCCACTATAACAATGTCAAATACATACATGCTGTTAGTCGCTCGTTTTTGTCATCAGTGCTTCAATATCGCTGATGGTTTTAGGTGCAGCTAAGGTCAGGTTTTCGTGACCACTTTGGGTTATCAGTAAATTATCTTCAATACGAATACCTATGCCGCACCATTTATTATCAACGTCCGCATCAGGCGCAATGTAAATACCGGGTTCAACCGTTAGCACCATACCTGGGGTAAGGAGCCTTTCTTGGCCGTCAATTTTGTAATTACCGACATCGTGTACATCCAAACCAAGCCAGTGACTTAGCCCATGCATATAAAACTTACGATAGGTCTTTTGTTCGATATTGTCAGCTAATTCGCCCTTCAATATATTTAAATCAATCAAACCTTGGGTGATCACTGCAATTGCCACGTCACTGGCTTGCTTAATAGTATTGTTAGGCTTAATCATTTCAAAGGCAGCAAGCTGCGCATCTAATACTAGTTGATAGAGTTGCTTTTGCTCCGTTGAAAACTGCCCAGAAACGGGGAAAGTACGGGTAATATCGGATGCATAACCTTGCCATTCACAGCCTGCATCAATTAATACTAGATCGCCGTCTTTTAACCCTTGATTATTTTCGGTGTAATGCAAAATACAGGCATTATCACCCGCCCCAACTATAGTGCCATAGGCTGGATATTTAGCGCCATGCATGGCGAATTCATGATGAATTTCTGCTTCAAGGTGATATTCATTTTTACCTGCCTCAACAAATTGCATCGCCCGGATATGAGCTTGAGTTGCGACCGCTGCCGCTTGACGCATCATGTCTATTTCGCTGACAGACTTAATTAATCGCATTTCATCTAGGATGGTTCTAACATCAATCAGACTAGAAGGAGCCTGTTTGCTTTGTTTTGGGGCTCCGCGTAATGCTTGTAATAACGAAAAAACCAAGTCATCAGCATCGTGATTATGCCCTTGAGCAAAATATAAATGTTGATGACCATCAATCAAATCTAATAACCGCTCATCTAATTCGTCTACAGTAAAGGCCATGTTCACTGCATATTGTTGCTTAGCTTGTTTTGGACCCAATCTGCGTCCATGCCAAATTTCCATAGCAGGGTCTTTATCTAAGCAAAATAAAATGCACGAGCCCTTTGAATATTCTTGATGATTAGACAGCACTAACCAAGCTTCTGGCTCAGGGAAACCACACAAGTATTGAAAATAACTGTCTTGACGAAAAGGGTACTCAGTATCGCGACTACGAGTGACTAAGTTAGACGCTGGCACTAAACAAATGCTGTTGGGCTGCATTTTTTGTAATAGATGCTTTTGCCGAGTTAAAAATTCAGGGTTATCCATGGGCAATGGTGTGACTCACTTTACTGTTTTACAAAAACCAAGAAGCTAAACTAATTAACGAACCGTTTAATGAACCGTTTTGGGTTCACTTTGTTGTTGTCCCGGTGACTTACCCAACTCGTTAAAACATAACATAGCGGTGACGCGCACATATTCCATGACTTCAAATAAAGCCTGTTCTGACTCTTCATCTTCATTCATTTCATCGTCCATTCGTGCGATTTCTGCAAAGTCTTCCAGGGCTTCTTTCACATCGTCAGAGCAACCGGTTAAATCATCCTGATGAAGGCCAAATCCAAGCATAAAACCTTGAACCCAATTCAATAAAGCTTGGCCTCGCTCGTTAATAGGTGTCGAGTCCTCGGGCAAACAAAGCACTAGTGCAAAGTCGCTTTCAACTAGCTGCTGGCATGTGCTGTGAAAAAGGCTTTTGAACGCTTCGTCTACTTCTTTAGAAAAGGACTCACCTTGGTGAATAAAATCAGCGAGAGGCTCTAACCAATCTTGGCATTCTAACGGCATACCACCACCTAACATGCCACAAAACATGCCTTGAATTTCAGCGGCCGTGGTTAAAATATCGTTACGTTCAAGTAACGCAGTTAATGTATCGAAAAGGTTAGTTGATGTATTCAAAATACTCTCTCAATCGTTGGACAAAACAATGCTACCACTCTCAAGAGGGCAAATACATGATATAGGGTGCGATAGCGCTAGTATATCAGTCTGCTAACAGATTATAATGACCGAGTTTGTTGTACAGACTAGTTATTTTCTGGTATTACAATAAGCGACTTTCTATGCCTCCTGGGATGTTTGCCAGTTCAGTTATGTCCCTGGCCGATGCTTTTTACCTAGGGAGTTGATTCCACTACTATTGCGCAAGCTCGGCTCGTACCGAGAAGCCTAAGGTAGTGATGATACTTCCGCCCTGAACTTTCGGTTCACGGGCTTATACTAGACAGCGGCATTTTGGGAGGTGCCAAACTATCAAGAACGGATTGAGATCAGTAGCCATATGAATCAAGAAGAACAAATACGGACTTACGGAAAAGATGTAATAGCAGCCTTGTCTTCTATGGTGAAATGGAAATATGATGATTTTCATGAAGTGATGCTAGCTGAGTTCTCAGTAGATAAACAAGACCAAGTAATGTTTACCTTACAACAGGTTTTACCTGTGAACTGGGACGTCAAAACCATCAAAAAAGCCCCAGACGAAGTCAAACATTATGCAGGGATATTTTCCAAACTAGTTAAACAGCAAAAACTATTCAGTTCCAATATTCAACTTCATCCAAAAGTGATGGTAGCTTGGTGGCCATGGGGACATGGCGCAACCGTATCTGTGCGATTATTTTTAACAGATACTTCCCCCTACATAGCCAAAACAGGATTTATCCATAAGTTAACACGCATTTTTGCTTAGATAAATTTGCTGCCAGAGCAAAAATCAATATAATTGCATGCAGACCAAACGGTCAACTTTTTAATTAAAGGGTAATATATGGTTTTATTCGGCTAGAATAAATTCCACACACTAGAACTTTAAAACAAGAGGCACAGCAGGCATTATGGCCGTTATCAACTTTGGTTCAATCAACATCGACCATGTCTATCAGGTAGATCATTTCGTTCAACCTGGTGAAACTATTGCGTCAAGTCATTACCAATGTTTATTGGGTGGCAAAGGAGCTAATCAGTCTATTGCGTTAGCCAGGGCAGGTTCTGAAGTACGGCATGTCGGTAAGATCAACGAAGCTGACGTATCTTTCAAACAAACCATGATCCGTGATGGTATTGATTGTAAACATGTATCTTGCAGTGAAAATGCCTCTGGTCATGCGATTATTCAAGTCACCCCCTCAGCTGAAAATGCCATAGTCTTGTTTGGCGGTGCCAATCATGAAATGACACCTAAAGACATCATGTATGCATTAGATAACGTGAAATCTACCGATTGGGTACTGACCCAAAATGAGACCAGCAGTATCGACCAAGTGCTTATCCAAGCCAAAGAAAAAGGCTTACGCGTGGCCTTTAACCCTGCCCCTATGACTGAGTCGGTCAAACATCTGCCACATGAATGTATTGATTTATTAATTGTCAACGAAGTCGAAGCTGAAGAGATATCTGGACGCCAAGATTTAGATAAAATAGAAGACTACTTTCGTCAAGATTGGCCACATGCTGAAGTACTGATTACTTTAGGTAAAGCTGGCGTACGTATGCTCAAGAAAGACAAAACTATTGACGTGCCCGCTTTTGAAGTAGAGGCAGTAGATACAACAGCAGCAGGCGATACATTTATTGGCTATTTTTTATCTGCTTACAGCAACCATACCGATTCAAAAACCGCTTTAACGCGCGCTTGCGCCGCCTCTGCCCTAGCAGTTATGCAAATTGGTGCGGCACAATCTATACCTAGCGAAGAAGACGTGAATCGTTTTCTTGCTAAGCAATAACCTTTCAGGGAGACAATAAATGAGTCACAAAATTATACTAGATACCGATCCAGGTATTGATGATGCAATGGCAATTTTTTTTGCATTTCAGCACCCTGAAATCGATGTGTTAGGGATGACCACTGTATTTGGTAACGTACCGGTTGATATGGCAGCCAAAAATGCGATTACCTTGTGTGCCTTAGCTGGTAAAGATATTCCGGTGTGTAAGGGCGTTGCTATGCCTTGGGTCGGCAAAGAGTCGGGTTATGCACATTTTGTGCACGGCGATGATGGCTTTGGTAATATCAATTTCCCCCCTGCTAAGGGTGAACTAGACCCACGCAGTTCGGCGCAGTTTATTGTCGATATGGCACGTAAATACCCCGGCGAAATCACTATTGTTGCAATTGGCCCGTTAGGCAATTTAGCGTTAGCCTTACACCTTGAGCCTGAACTGCCTAAGTTGATAAAAGCAGTGTCGATTATGGGTGGAGCAGCCTTCGTTTCTGGTAATGTCACTCCTGTAGCAGAAGCCAATATTTGGAACGACGCATACGCGGCTGAAATAGTGTTTGGTGCACCATGGCAG
>QIJM01000645.1 GCA_003232445.1 Paraglaciecola arctica | reverse complement strand
GCAGAAAAAATCAAATCGGCGCTAAAAGCTGAAATTAGAACCGAAGCTGAAACCGACCGAGATAGAAATCGCAAAGCTCTGCAAACCTTAGAGTTTTTTGGTTTACGCGATGACATGAAAATTATCGAGCTTATCCCTGGTGGCGGTTGGTATACCAAAATTTTGGCTCCAGTAGTTAGCGATAAAGGCGAATATTATGCTGCCTTGGGTACAGGACGTATTAAAGATTTAACTGAAGAGCCTGCTTTCGGAAAAGTCAAAATCGTTGCCGAAGATGCCAAACTTTATCGTAAAGAAGGGGAGAGTTTTTATTCTTTAGATGCTGACTCTCTTGGCGTAAAAAACCTTGATATGGTGCTGACTTTTCGCAACTACCATAACTTTGGAGAAGAAGGCCGCCGCAACATGAATAAGTTGGCCTTTGAAGCACTTAAACCAGGTGGTGTCTATGCAGTAGTCGATCACACAGCTCGCCATATGGAAGAGCAAAACTCAGCTAACCGCCGCCGTCTTGATCCTGTTCTTGCGATCAAAGAAATCCAAGAAGCAGGCTTCGAACTTGTTGATTATACCGATTTACACTATCGCGCCGACGACGAGTTACGTTATGAAGTAGGCGTAAAAACGGTAAGAGGTAATACTGACCGCTGGACCATTAAGTTCCGCAAACCAAACTAAACAATATTCTGTACGTTAAGATAAAAGGTCGCTACGTTAGCGGCCTTTTTTGATCACGTATTGATAGGGTGGTTTGGTGCTCTGGTGATCAACCAGCTCATGCTCCATGAATCGGCAAAAGCTGGGGATATCACGGGTGGTGGAGTGATCGTCGGCGGTCACGGTCACCGTTTCGCCGATTTGCATCTCACGAATTTTTAGCCGTACTATCATTACCGGTTCTGGGCAGCGCAAGCCGATTGCATCTAATTGGTAATTGGCTGACTCAAAAGGGCTAGCGTAGCTCACCTTAGATCCCGTAGTCCAAACGATATTGCTTGATATTAGCTAAGTGCTCAGCCATATCTGGCCTATCAGATAGGTACTCAACCAAATCGGTTAAACACACTATGCTCAACACTTTAGTAGCAAAATCACGCTCAACTTCTTGAATGGCCGACAGCTCACCTTGACCTTTTTCCTGCCTATCTAGAGCAATCAAAACGCCTGCAAGTTGGGCATTATTCGCTTCAATCAACTGCATAGACTCACGAATAGCCGTACCTGCGGTAATCACGTCATCTACCAGCATGATTTTACCTTTTAAAGGGCTACCCACTAGATTGCCGCCTTCACCATGAGTTTTCGCTTCTTTGCGGTTAAAACAATAAGGCTTATCTACGTTATGTTTATCTGCTAACGCCACCGCAGTAGTCGTGGCGATAGGAATGCCTTTGTACGCAGGGCCAAATAACACATCATAATCAATACCTGATGTTTGCAAAGTTTGCGCGTAAAACTGACCAAGTTTAGCTAAATCGCCGCCCGTATTAAATAAACCCGCATTAAAGAAGTAGGGGCTAGTGCGACCTGATTTAAGGGTAAACTGGCCAAATTTCAATACATTGCGAGCTAGGGAAAATTCAATAAAGTCACGTTGATAATCTTGCATTTTGGCGTCCTAGTTCAAAGCCGATTTTTGCTCGTCGAACAACTCACGAATACCATTTTTCGCCAACTCCAACATTTCATTTAGCTCACCAAAATCAAAAGGTTCGCCTTCAGCTGTGCCTTGTACTTCAATGAATTTGCCTGTGTCTGTCATCACTACGTTCATGTCAGTTTCAGCATCAGAGTCTTCAAGATATTCTAAATCGGCAATCGCGATGCCTTTATAAACACCCACAGATAAAGCCGCAATCATGTGTTTGATTGGATTAGTTTTGAGAATACCTTTGGTACGCATCCAACTAAGTGCATCAGCCAATGCTACGCACGCACCGGTAATAGAAGCAGTACGTGTGCCACCGTCAGCTTGGATAACATCACAATCAACAACAATAGTGTTTTCACCCAATAATTTTAAATCTACCGCTGCGCGCAATGAACGTGCAATTAAACGTTGAATTTCAAGAGTACGTCCGCCTTGTTTACCACGGGCAGCTTCACGATCAGAGCGTGTGTGAGTCGCTCTAGGCAACATACTGTATTCTGCGGTCACCCAACCTTTACCTTGGCCTTTCATAAAACGAGGCACACCTTCGCTCACTGAGGCATTACACAATACTTTAGTGTTGCCAAACTCAATCAGTACTGAGCCTTCTGCATGGCAGGTGAAATTGCGGGTAATAGTAACTGGGCGAATTTGACTGGCGGTTCTTCCACTTGGACGCATGATGCTCTCCTAAATAATAGTGCGCGGAATTATAGAGGCTTCCGTACAAATTATCTTGAGTTTTGAGCCGTTTTCTCGATCAATTAGCAATTAATTATCCAAGACACTCGCCCCAAGTCACAACAGGGGTATAATGGTTGCACCGCTTAACTTGAAAAACGAATAGGAAGATTTCAATGATATACAGTATGACTGCTTTTGCCCGCCGCGAACATAAGGCCGATTGGGGCACAGCCGTATGGGAAGTTCGTTCCGTTAACCAACGATTTCTTGAAACCTATTTCCGTCTTCCTGAGCAATTTAAAAGCATGGAGCCTGTGTTACGCGAACGTTTTCGCAAACAATTACAACGAGGCAAAGTGGAGTGTTCATTACGTTTTGTGGCTAACGATGCAGCGGTTGGCAAACTCAGCCTAAACGAAGATTTAGCCAAACAAGTCATGCACGCTGCGGATTGGGTGCAATCTCACGGCCAATCAACCGGTGTTAACCCCCTTGATGTATTACGCTGGCCTGGCATCATTTCAGCCGAAGAAGCCGACATGGACGGTATTCAAGCCGATGTACTCGCTGAATTTGACCTAACACTCACAGATTTTATCGCCGCACGCGCCACCGAAGGCAGCAACCTCAAAGGCATGATAGAACAACGTTTAGAAGGCATTAACGGCGAAGTTGAAAAAGTCACAGCCCACATGCCAGATGTGATCAAATGGCAACGTGAAAAAATCCAAGCACGCTTCGAAGAAGCCAAGATTGAGCTAGACGCCGCCCGTGTAGAGCAAGAAATGGTGATGCTGGCACAAAAAGTAGACGTAGCCGAAGAGCTAGACCGCCTGTTATCGCACATTGGTGAAACCCACAAAATCCTCAAAAAAGGCGGCGCAGTAGGTCGCAGACTGGATTTTATGATGCAAGAATTTAACCGCGAATCGAATACATTAGGCTCCAAATCCATCAATACAGATATCACTCAATCGGCAATTGAATTGAAAGTATTGATTGAGCAAATGCGTGAGCAGATCGCGAATATAGAATAGATGATCACTCCTCTTTATCTAAATCTATAGAAAGTATAAAAGTTATTCAAAATTGAGAGCCTCGATATCAACACCAGATATTTTTTTCATCGTTTCAATTGTGTGTTGTGCACTTTTCTCTATGAGTTCTAGTACTTCTTCAGATATATGCTGCAAAATATATTTACGCTTATTATTTGAAGCTTTTCCTCCGTTGTTAATAATTATATTAACTATTGTATTCGCATGGTTAGAGGTAACATCAGCATTTTGATTCATGACTTTTTTGAGAGTATCAAAAGTCGTTAGATAAACAACTTCAGACAGCAGTTCTAGCTTTATACTCGTATCCATCATTTCGTATATGAATTCTACATGTGGTGTAAAATCTGGGTAACGGTACATATAATGAAGGTCATTATGAATGACGACACGGTTTTCGTCGTTATTGTCTATTGCATATTCCAACAAAAGAAGAAGTGGTGTAGATATACTATTCAGAACACTATCATAAGCCTTTTCATTTTTGAGAATTGTAGCTGATATTGGAATAATAAATTCATGTCGTTTATCTCTTTGTTTAAAAACGTCATGTAACAAATATCGATGAGTTCTTCCATTCCCATCATCAAAAGGGTGTATATATACAAGTCCAAACGAAATAACGGCTGCATGCATTAATGGCGGCATATCATAGTCCGTCATTAAATTATCGTGAGTAACCAAAAGCCCTTCCATCAGGTTATTAACATGGATTGCTTTAGGCCCTACAAAATGTATATCTTCGTCAATAAAAGAGCCTTTATGCTTTGTGTCTCCAACATAAATTTCTTCAGTTCTGTAATTATCAACTCTAGCCTTCTGGTCGACTATCTGGTTTTGAACATTCAACAAACTATGTTTATTAAGGTTATATAGACCTGCATTTTTTAAAGCTTGATTGAATCTTTTTAAGCGCTTCTTACTTGGAACCTCTCTTTCTATTTCAGAAGACGTTTTTGACTCTTTTGTATATAGATAATTAATGCAGCGATCAACTATGTCTGCATTTAGCAAAAAGCCCATTTCTTGCATCTTTGCAAAGGCTGTTTCGTAGACATCAATTTTTGTAAGCCTAAGTATATTTTTAGTTTTTCTTACACAAGGGCAAAATGCCCTTGTACCGAGTGCATTATTGTTTACCCTCGTTCTTTGACATCTAACTCCTGATTTACGAGTGAAATAGTATTTGGAATCAAATAAATTCACATAGTTGCCAATTTTTAAATCTGGAATATCAAGTTTCTTATCCATTAGCCATTCAAAGAGAAACCATATGACTTTCGAGTGTCGTGACGTTGGAGTTTTAAGGATCTGCTCAGTTAACTCCTTTTCATCAATGGATGTAAAGACAACGAATAAGTATTGAAGTCTTATTCCTTGGTAGTTAATTGCTGCCTTTATGTGATCAAAAGGAGTGATACCAATCTTGATACGATTGCAGAGTACCTTTCTGATACTCGCACCATAGTTTATTGTTTTTGTGCCTTTTGCATGGTCTCCTTGAAAATACTCACAATCTAATTTAGGCAGACTAGACTCATAGTATTCTTGCAAAAAAGCATAACCGATTGGCCTCATATTGTTCCTTATTTCTTTACTTTGCTTTTTTTTTAGCTAATATCGTATCAGAGTTGATTGGCTACTAGCTAAATACAACTCCCCTTCCCACATTGATTATTTTTTACCACATGTAGTTACAAACTTCCATTTTCTATTATAAATGGATGTATTTTTCCTTTTTTAATTACATGTCATTCAATAAGATAACGATAGTGAACTGTCGGATTTTTTTACAAATATAGAATTTTTGAAAACGTAAAAAAACCTATCTTATTGAATTATATTATTAAAAATATCTTGGCTCAATTTTTGATTATAATGTAGAATATAGAAATTATGATGTGTTATAAAAATTTCTTATACCTACGACTCACTCGTAAATTTAATTCATGTTTAACTGGTTAAGATGTACAGATGTCTTGTTTAACTCGAAAATTGCAGCAAAAACTAACGCGTTACGTGCAGAAAAACAGCTCTTGTTTTTCGTCTAACGATCCTCAGTGTATTCGTGAAGAATTAGTTAATAAAGGGATGTGCCCCTCTGATGTGACAACTGACCAGCTCAGGATCATATTAAAAGAAGCGAAGAATAGTTAAAAAGCTTTGCGGTGCTTTAGAGCCTGTTGATTTAGACTACTATTGATTCATTAAAGTACTTGTTGAAATCGAGCTTAAAGTCGCTTGCAATCACAGCATCAACAATCTTTACGCCGTTGCTGGCTGCAGCTAAGTTCAATTCCTTGGGCTCCAAATAATGGTTGCCTCGTATCGAATAAAATACTTTTACGACGGGTTTAGTAGCATGTATAGGATGTTGTTTGAGTACCATGGCTATTTTTTCGTTGTTGAGTTTAACTAAACTTCCGACGGGGAAGATTCCGATACATTGCACAAATTGTGTTACTAACCCTTCATCGTACTTTTCAGGTGCATCTTGTAACAAAATTTGTAACGCTTTTTTAGATGACATACCCACCTTGTAACAGCGATCTGCCGTTATCGCATCATAGGTATCGACAATGGCAATCATACGGCCAAATTGAGTGATTTCATCGCCACGCAGACCTTCAGGGTAACCATAACCATCAAGCCTCTCGTGGTGTTCGCCTATTGTTCTGACAATTGAATCGGGCATTCCCATTTCAACCAGCACTTTTGTACCGTAATACACATGATCCTTCATAATGGTCATTTCTTGGTCATTCAAACGCCCAGGTTTATGTAATATTTCATCAGGAATTTTAATTTTTCCAATGTCGTGCAAAAAACCTGACAAAGCTAATTCTTGTATTTGTTCTTCATCTAAACCTACATGTGTAGCAAAGTTGGCGAGCAAAATAGCCACATTTAACGAATGTTCTAAAAGGTAGGTGTCTTTCTCTCGTATTTTTGTCATGCACATCAAGGCATTAGGGTTGCGATCAATAGACGATACAAGGTTGTTAGTGAATGCCTCTGGGATAGCAATATCTACAGGTAAGTTTTTACCTACACTCTCTAATATTGATTTTTGTAAGTGTTTACCTTTTGCATGAAGCTTAACTGCCACTTCAAGTTCAGCTTCAAAAGAGATTTCTTCTGGCAGCTCAGCGGGAGCTTCAGGTTCTTCTTGTTTCTCTTCTTGTTCAACAACTTCAGACTTGAGTTGTCTGCTCAGATCAACAACGACTGACAAAATCCCTTTCTTTTTGAGTTGCTTTATAGCGGCGAGAGAAGTAACCCTACCTCGACTGGTGATCTTAAATTTACCTTGTTGTTTTGCTATAGAGTCGACGAACATTCCTTCTTCTACTTCGTCTATGTCAAAGGTTTTCAACACAATTAAAGTCTCAGTTAAGTGAATTTGAAAAATGGAGAATAAAAATATACGATTTATCAACCAAGAGCAATATAAATCAGGCAGACTCCTCGGCTAATACTCTAATTTCCAAAGCATTTCTGCCAAATCAGGTTGCCATTGAAAAAGACTCAGCTTGACACGGTTGTTAAAAACAGCGACGTCTTCTTGTTGTAATAAACCTGTTTGTTTTTGTGATTGCTCAGAACCTGCCGTGAATGCAATTTGTCCATTAGAACGCAAAACTCTATACCAAGGTACTTCCATATCTTTTGGCACAAAACCTAGTGACTTACCCACTAGCCTTGCCCGTCCCGGTAACCCTGCAAGATCAGCGATTTGGCCATAACTTGCCACTTTACCTAAAGGAATGAGCTGCACCGTGCGCCAAATTTTGGCGTATTGAGGATGTCCAGGCATGGCCACAAATCAGTTTGTCACGACAAAAGGATATTGTGTTTGGATCTGCTTTAAATCAAGTAATTTGCCTTGTTGGTTAACATTTCGATAAAGTGCTAAGTCACTTGGTGACGTATATCCAGCAACCTGTTCAATGTCATTCAGCTTAGCTCCTTGGCTAGCTAAATACGTTAAATAGGTATGCCGTAAAACGTCGAGCGACAGCTGTTCGGGAAAGGCCACCTGAGCATCATGGCCTATATTCACCAACAGCTGCACAAAATCCTCTAGGCTTTTGATATTCGGCCAAATTGTTTGTTCATCGGTTAAGTTATCGCATATTACTTGTAAAGCTTTAGCTAGTTCTTTTTGCAGGTTAATACCGCGAGAAAACGGGTTATCTATCTGTAATATTGAATAGTTTTGACTGAAGTTTGCTTTCTCTATTACCAATAATTCATCAATACTTACACCACTCAAAATCAAGCCCACCAGCGCCTTACCTTGGTTATTAGCAACAGAAAAAAGTAACTGACATTCGTCAAGGCTTAATAAACGTAAAGCTTGAGGTACAGGTGGTAATTTAGCGGGTTCGGATGACAAGCGAGGATCGGGCGCTGCAAGCTGCCCATGTTGAGCATAACCAAGATTTGAATAGTCACTGGCTCCAGCTTGCCCTGGGATCACAACAAAGTGACTTGATGCAGCTGAGGCTTTTTGCTTAAAGATAAAACTAAACAACAACAAGGCTAATATGGCCACTATAACTGCCACTATCAAACTAATCAGACTATTAAATTGATAGTTTGGTCCGATTGCAAAATCAGGAGTAAAAGCAGGCTCAAGTAACGAAATCTTAGCATCGAAGGGCTTCGACACTTCTTGCGCCACTTGTTGATTTTTTAGCGTCAGGGCTTGAGTTTGAAGAGCCTTTAATTCGTCGTCTAACCTTTTAAATTGTTCGAGGTTTTGGCTAAACACTTGTGCTAGTTTGTTTTGCTCAACAAGCTGAGTATTCATCTGTTCTACTTTACCCTTAGCGGCGCTAAGATCGCGTTTTACATCGAGTAAATAATCGGCTTGGCTGACTTGTATTTGTTCTTCAAGCAGGATCTGAAGTTGCTGTACTTTTTGCTGCTGAGCGACAATAGCGGGATCACGCTCCAAATAGGCTTGGGTATACTTCTCAGACAAAGCAGATAAATTGGCATTAATCTTTTGCAGGCTACGTTTTGTCGCATCAATTTGAACTTTATCTGCTGGTCGAATAATGGTTTGTCCAGTATTAATGGACTCAACCCAACTATCAAGTAACGCTTGTGCTTGTGCCTGATCGGCCAACGCTTGATCAAGGTTGGCGCCCAAGTTTTTAGTCTGACTTAACGTTCTATTTTCATCTCTTTCTAGCGACGTGATGTTGTTTTCACGGGCAAAAAATTGTAACCGTTGTTCTTGGTCGGTTATTTTTAATTCCAACAGCTGTAATTGCTGGTCTGCAACCAGTAACTCATCACTGTTGTTTACTTGCGTTTCAGACTCAACTAAATCCAGATACACCTTTACCCACGCATCTAATATTGGCTTAAGGATTTGTGGCTCGCTACCGTTGGCATTTAGAGTAATAATACGCCCAGTTAGACTCTCTTCTGCTGTCAGTGCATCAAAAAGTGTTTGTACGTTAATCATTAACATCTGGCTTTGCTCAAGCTCTTCTGCAACAAGGTTCAGCACACTGTTACTTTTTAACCTTTTCTGATGCAGAGTAATTTGTCGTTGTGCCAGTTCAGAAAACTCTTGCTCTGCCTGCGATGCATACGAAAAATGTAAGATAGCTTGGCTTTGGTATGTGAGTGCCTGACTCCAAATCACAGCATTGGCAGTCATCAGTATTAACAAAAATGTACCAATCAAAACCTGCCACTTACGCTTTTGAAAGTTTTTATGCTGGGAATCTGATGGATCTATACCGACGTTGGAAAAGGGTTGATTTGGCATGTAGTCAACTTTGTTATTAAATGACATGAAAAACACCCAAGATATATAAATAACTAGCTAGTTTAATCAAACAATTTCCGGTGAGCATATAATTCCATTTTGCTTTATATTTTTAGTTAGAGGAGGCCAACAAGTAACACTTACGACCTTAACTACCAAATTTAACAAGCCTGTTCACAAACACCAAGCATAAGTTTTATAACATGACAGATTTAAGCCCTACTAAAAGACTGATGTGTGAGCATTGTGGTTATCCGCAGATCACTTGTTTATGTCCATGGGTAAAGCCTATTGATGCGCCCATTAACATTGTCATTCTACAACACCCTACTGAGGCTAAACACGCCAAAAACACGGTCAGGCTTTTGGCCTTAGGCCTAAACAATGTGCGGGCTTTGCAAGGTGAAACTGCTGCCGATTTTACAGAACTAACCAAATCTGTGGCGCGCTCTGCACACCAGTATAATACCAATCCATCCTAACAATTAGCCACTCAGAGTGCACCACACACAAAAATAGCTTATCAATCTTAGAGTCTGTTGCATACGTACTTGAACTTACCCACAGTATTGACTGTTCGTCTTTGCATCTGTTGTTTCAACAAATGCAGACTAGATGTTTCCTGAAGGAAAGAAAAAATACAATTTAAATTTCTCGGTTTTTTGTTAGGGTAAAAAAATCACTATTGTTGATTTGTATTAAACGCCCATTACCCAATACAGCAAAAAGGAACCTACAATGTCATCATCAACTCGCCCATTATTTTCACGCTTTCCCGGAAATGTCATTGCTAAGCCGCCATGTAGAATGACCAATGCCAATATGTATGGCTTTTTTGTCAAGGGGGATACTCCGACAATACAAGCTTATCTAAATAAAACGTTAAATAGCGTGCCTGATGCAACCGGCAACTATGAGTGCCTATCGCCTTACGTGTTGTTAACTTTTACAGACATCCAAAACATAGCATCTTTGGCACCCGGTTTTGCCGAACAAGGCTCAATGCAAGAAACTGATATTATTATTTGGTTACCCGTCGCTAAAATGGTTAAAGGTAAGGTTGATCATGTTTATTGGTACCCCGCATTTATCTGCGTCAACAATATCTATGCATTGATAAACGGCATTAATACTTGGGGCTATAACAAATATTTGTGTGACTACACTATGCCTGATATCGGTGGTGACCCCGATAACTTTTCGATTACTGTTGATGCTTTTCAACCTTTCACACCTGAGACGAAAATGGCGGATCATTTACTAATGGAAGTCAAAAAAGTCAGTAATGGTTCTGGCAATAAGGTCACCGAGTTTGTTGAGTTAGTAAAAGAAGCATTCACCTTACTTAGCTCTGAAAAGTCTTTCTTCAATATGGATAGTCACGCCTTAAAACAATTGCTGGATGGTTTCAAAAATCCACAAATGGATCAGGTTTTGTTTAAACAATTTCCTGATGGTGAAGGTGTTAATGCTGTCTATCAAGGGGTCATGCACTCACCGTCAATTATCAAAAAAGTACACAGCGCACAGATTTACGGACATGAATATGACGTCACGCTGCATCAAGTAGATACATTTAGACTGGATAAGGCTTTTGGTATTCCGCTAGGCACCCAACGGGCATTGTTGCCCTTTAATGTACTAATGGATTTTGACCAAGAAGCAGCGTTTGCTTTAGCCGAAACTAATTAAGCCACTTTTACTATTTTGAGAAATCTATGACTGATAAGAAAAAAATAGCCATTTTGGGTGGTGGCGTGTCAGCAATGACTGCCGCCTGTTATTTGACTGAAAAAGACAATTGGCAAGCCCAATACGACATAACAGTTTATCAAATGGGCTGGCGATTAGGTGGCAAAGGCGCCAGTGGTCGTAATGCAGAATATGGGCAACGTATAGAAGAACATGGCTTACATGTGTGGTTTGGCGCTTACGTTAATTCGTTTAAAACACTGGAAAAAGTGTATGCAGATTTAGGTCGCCCAAGTAGTGCACCGCTTGCCACATTCGATCAAGCATTCAAACCCCATAGCTTTATTGCCCTTGAAGAGAAGATAGAACAAAACTGGAAAACTTGGGGTATTGAATTCCCGCTTATTCCGGGTGACCCCGCTGATGGCAATCTTGATCCTACTTTTTGGGATCTTATTCAACTGATTTATTATTGGCTGAAAGAATTCACGGTGAAAATGGCCCATTTGCAAGGACAAAAAACCAAGGCTTCAGTCAAAGGGCACGGCTGGTTTTCCCACATTGTTGATGTATTAAAAACAGATATTCATCATATTGACGATGATATTCACGCCACACACCAAATGATGTCGTCTTTTATTGAAAAAATTACTCGCCCTGATCGTAAAGTCGCAGATCAGCAAATAGTAGAGCAACATATTAAACATCAAAGTGCTTTGTCTGGCTGGATCAATTGGTTAAAGCAGTGGCTTGAACAAGAGTTTGATCATTTATTAGATGAAGATGACAACTTAAGGCATTTATATATTGGCGCCGACTTAGCCATTACTTGTATCAAAGGCATTATCGAAGATGATGTGTACCACAAAGGTTTTGGTTACTTGAATCAATGGGACTTTAAAGAGTGGCTGACAATACACGGGGCTAACGTCAAATATACGGTGAATTCAGCGCCCATTCGAGGTTTTTATGATTTAGTGTTTGCTTATGAAAATGGTGATTTTTCCAAACCAAACATTGAAGCAGGCGTAGCATTACTGGCGATGATCCGTATTACACTGTGTTATCACGGCGGTGTGATGTGGAAAATGCAAGCCGGCATGGGTGATGTGATTTTTGCACCCATTTATGAACTTTTGAAAAAACGCGGTGTGACGTTTGAATACTTCCATAAAGTAGATGAGCTTATTCCTAACCAAAGCGCGAACCAGATAGAAACAATAGTCATGACTAAGCAAGTCAAATTAAAAGATGGCGATTACGACCCTTTTGTCGATGTAAAAGGCTTACCGTGTTGGCCTTCTAAACCTAATTACGGCCAAATAGATGATACACAAGCTGCTCTTTTACAAAGCAACAATATTAATTTGGAGTCATTTTGGACAAACTGGCCAGACGTTTACCAGCAGCACTTTAACCAACCACTGCCACAAAAAGTATTGGCACTGGGAGTTGATTTTGATCAGGTGATTTTTGGTATTTCTGTAGGTGGGTTGGAACATATTTGTCCACAATTGTTGGCCAAAGATCCGACGCTAAAAACCTGTAGTGAAGAAGTTAAAACTGTGGCGACTCAGGCCTTTCAGGTGTGGACGGATGTTGATTACTCAGGATTAGGTTTTGGTTATGTGCCGAAAAATGGTGAAGAGCCAATTTTAAGTGGTTTTGTAGAGCCTTATGATACATGGGCAGCGATGGATCAATTGTTATGTCGTGAAGACTGGCTCCAAGGATCAGAGCCAAAAAATGTAGCCTACTTCTGCAGTGCGCAAACAGTCAGTGATTACCCACCAGCGAGCGAACATAGTTTTCCTGCTAAATGCACACAGCAAGCTAAAGATAACGCGATATCATATCTAACCAATGACGTGCATCATTTATGGTCGAACGTTGCCTCACAAGGCGCTTTTGATTGGGCAATTCTGACAGATCAGTCGGCTCAAGTAGGTGAAAAACGATTTGATAGTCAATATTGGCGCAGCAATGTCGACCCTTCTGAGCGATATGTATTGTCGGTGAAAAACAGTAGTCAATATCGCCTAACGACAAACGGCACAGTCTTTTCTAATTTATTCATCACTGGTGACTGGATTAGTACAGGTGTTAACGTAGGCTGTGTGGAGGCCGCCACTATGGCAGGTATGGAAACATCAAGAGCGGTGTGTGGTTTTCCTGCAAAAATTAATGGTGAATACGGGTTTGAACCTTATAAAAAATAATCAGCAAAACGGCTGACATTCGATGAGAAAACAGGCAAAATGGCGAGCCTTTTTGGGGCTTGACTCAGATATTTTGAAACTAGTCTGCTCATGGATAAATTGAGCCTGAGAGACTAGCTAAGTCAACGACACAACTTCGATAGAATAAGTTTTATAGCTTATGTGAAATCGAAGGTTTGCGGTGCGGTATGGAAACCCGTAAATGTTAATGGGGTCAACTTGAAGTACCTAACTTGTCTATCTATCTGTTTTTTGACTATGTCAGCCAATGCAGATAACACTGCCAGTTCGACACAGGCAGATAATATTGAAATTATTGAAGTTAATGCACAAAAACGGCCTCAAGATATTCGTGATGTTGCTTTATCTTTGAGTCTTGTCGATGGCCAAACCATCATTGAGCGACAACTAAAAGACACAACTGCACTTTCGGCCATTGCGCCAAATTTCAAGATCACCCAAAACGCTGCTGAAGGTACACCACCAGCAGTGAGCATTCGGGGTGTCGGCAGTGTAGATTATAATACCTCTACTCAATCTCCTGTTGGTGTGTATTTAGACGGTGCTGCAGGCGCTTCAGCTAACTCTCAATTAGTCAATCTTTTTGATGTGGAATCTGTCGAAATATTGCGCGGTCCACAAGGTACATTGTTTGGACGAAATACGACTGGCGGAGCCATATTAATTAATTCAGTTAGTGCACAAATGGACAACTCTGGATATATTAATTTAGCTTATGCACAGCGTAATCACCTTTCAGCTGAAGGGGCAATTAATCGTCAATTGAATGACAATATGGCTGCTCGTTTGGCCTTTAGTCATCAAGACTATGAATATTCAACCAACAACCTGTTACCTAATACTCCCCAAGCACAAATGCGCCAAACTCATGGGCGTTTGTCTCTTTTTGGAGAATGGGACAAATTAACCATCGATAGTAAAATTTATCTGAGTAAATGGGATGGTGTTGTCAATCCTGTAGGCAGTATTGGCTTAGTAAAAACATTCGATCCCCTTACTGGCTTGCCTTCTTCATCTTGTTCGCCAGATGAAGCTGGCTCTACTGCTTGCACCGATGCATTTGGTTTTAATGATGGCTCAAACGATTTTTATGATGTAGCTGTTAATAATGACATTAACGACAACAGCCCGCATGCAACAGACTCACATGGCATTAATGTAAAAGTCCAATATGAATTAAATGAAAATAGTTATTTAGTCAGTTTGTCTAATTTCACCACCTTAGACAGAGAGCATTACTACAATAGTGATGGCAGCCCCGCTCGGCTAGGTGAAGGTAATCAAAATGTCCGCACTGATACATTCAGTCAAGAATTGAGACTGCACCAAGAAATAGGTGATATTTATTTGATCACTGGGCTATATTTTTTAAAAGAAGAGTTAAAGCAGGATAATCGCTTCGATCTATTTAGAGATTTTCGTGCTGTTGAGGAATTATTTAGTAATGCTGTGACTTTTTTATATGACAATACAATTGAAATCCAGTCCTCGGCTTTATTTACACATATAGAATACCCTCTATCTAACCAAACAACTTTCACCGCAGGCTTGCGTTATACTGATGAAAGCACTGATTATGATGCCATTGGTCAAGTCAACATCGCCACTTTTGCGAACGACCAATCTGGTTTGACGATCCCAGGTTGGGATGTCTCTGGCGAAGTTAAAGATAACAACTTATCTGGGAAGTTAGCGCTGTTACACAAATTCAATACTCAACATTCTGGCTTTGTCAGTTTCTCGCGAGGAGTTAAGAGTGGTGGCTACAATGGCGCACTTATAAGCTCTGCTTTAGAAGCACAGAACAATTATTATGGTGCAGAAACCTTAAACGCTTATGAAATTGGTCTTCACAGCCAATTAAATCGTTCAATTCGTTTGTATTCATCGGCATTTTATTATGATTATCAAGACCAGCAAGTGTTTATGAATCAATCAGCGAACACGCCTGGGGCACCACCTTTACAACTACTCAGTAACGTTGGCGAGTCTACTATTTATGGTATGGAATTTGATTTGAATGCGCAAATTAACGATGCGTTTTCAACCCAACTTTCACTAGGCTATTTGCCAGAAGCGACCCTCGCGCTTTTCGTCGATGCTTTCGGAGCAGAGATTAAAGATAATCGACTACCTTTCACATCTGAGTGGAATATTGCAGCACAGGCAGATTATGTAGTTGAGCTCAGTTCAGGCCAATTGAACTTTCACGTTGATGCTGATTATCAGTCAAAGTTTTACTTCGATCAAAACCAAAACCCCTTAGCTATCCAAAAGGGTTACGTTCTTTGGAATGCCCGCGTGGCATGGGAAAAAGCAGATTGGATCTTGGGTGCATGGGTTAAAAACTTAACAAATGAAGAATATAGTCATCTGAAATTTGACTTAGATAACCTATTTGGCATGTTGCAGGATTTTAAAGGTGAAGCAAGGCAAATCGGCCTTGATGTTCGTTATGAGTTTTAGTGTAATTTATCAAACAATGACACGCCTTAACCGTGTATATTTTATAAAGTGAAATGCAAAGTATGTGGTACTAGTTTGAAACAAGTTAAGTTACTGATTGGTCTTTTAACATTGTGCTTTTATATCGCGGCAAATGCGTTAGCTGCGCCTGCCGATAATATCGCTAGCTTCAAATTGAGCAACATTAACAATCAAAATATTAGTAACGATGTTAGCTATTTTTCACTTAAGGACAGCGCAACAACTCCTCCCAACCGATTGAATCAACTAGACACTTGGTTAAACACCTTAGCTTCGCACCAAACCACCAGTGCATTGGGAGACAAATATGTAGCAGCATTTGAAATCTACAATGACACACAGCTAACTGAATGGTTTATTTATCCTTATGGCTCAGTGGTACAAAACATAGAAATATTGTGTTTTAGTAGCGATAACCTCGCTAGCTCATTTAAAACGGGTCATGGTCTAAAGAACCAACAAGATTTTCATTACGGTAGCAAAATCGAAATATTACCCGGTCAACGCAAAACCTTGCTAATGATATTTGAAAGTGACTACTTTTTTGCGCCTATCAAGATTTTGGTGAAGCCTCATGCTCAAGCTGAGCAGCTCTTTCAATTAGAAAGTGTCATATTACTTATTAGCTTAGGTATTTGTTTGGCGCTGGGCATATACAATCTATTCATCTTTTTTAGTACCCGCAATATCCAATATTTAACTTATGCATTTGCCACTTTAGCCTATGCCTTAGGTTGGGCAGGAATATTTGGTGTACCCGAATACGCGGGGTTTAAAAACTCAGAGCATTGGTTAATGCCCGCGTACATAATAGGTACTATTTTTTCCTGCTTGTTTAACATTCAATTTTTACGCTTAGAAGAAGCAGCACCTAAAACTGCCAAAGCCCTGAAAATTCTCGCCTTATTTGCAGCTATTTCATTACCCTTTGCTTTCTACAGCCAAGGCATAGGTTTGTATCTGGCCTCCTTTGTCACTTCAATTGGACTTATTCTCGGTATTTATTCTGGTATTCGTCGCTGGATGAATGGCTACTCGCCGGCCAAATACTTTGTATTTGCTTTATTGTCAGTTCTTCTACCGAACATGGTAGGAAATTTGATGAACTTAGGCGTATTACCTGGGTTAAACGTTAATATTTATTTGTTAGGGCTGATAGGTAATTGCCTAGATAGCTTGTTGTTAGCTTTTGCATTGGCAGCTCAAGTGCGCTTGTTAACATTACAGAATATAGAGCTGACCGCCACATTAGAAAATACTGTACAAGAGCGCACCACCGAACTCAGAAAAGCAAACTCCCAATTAGAACAAACCAATAACAACCTAATCGAAGCAAGTAACGCAAAAGGTAGGTTTTTAGCAACCATGAGTCATGAAATTCGCACTCCTTTGACCTCTATCATTGGTTATGCTGACGGTATTTTACTAGGTGATATAGACAAAGCTGAACAAGAACGCGTGATAAAAATCATTGCTGAAAATGGCAATCATTTATTAAGTGTCATTAACGACATTTTGGATATCAGTAAAATAGAAGCCAACAAACTCGACTTCGAATCAATACCTACACCTTTGTTTTCAGTGTTGGCACAAATTGAGTCCATTGTGGGTAAACGAGCCAGAGATAAAGGTTTGGCCTTTCATTTGGAATATGAGTATCCACTGCCAGCACAAATTAATACCGACCCAACACGTTTGAAACAAATTTTATTTAACCTAACCAATAATGCTATTAAGTTTACTGAGCAAGGTTATGTAGGTTTATCGGTAAGTTTGGTCGACAATCGCTTACAGATAAAAGTAAAAGACTCTGGTGAAGGCATTTCAGCGCAGCAGCAAGAACTGCTATTCCAACCCTTTTCCCAAGCTGACAGTTCAATCAACAGACGCTTTGGTGGCACGGGCTTAGGGCTGAGTATCTCACGGCGATTAGCTAACGGGTTAGGTGGCGACATTAGCGTGCATAGTGCACCACGAAAAGGCTCAATTTTCACCTTAAATATCGACTTATCTGTGGTGCAAGACTCTCCTTGGATAAACAATATAGGTGAAATATGGCAGTCGACACCAACCAAATCGGTCAAGCCCGCTGCATTGCCAAATTTTGTAGGTAATAGAGTCTTACTAGCAGACGACCACCCTAATAATCGCGAATTGATTGCCATATTGTTAAACCGCATGAATATCACCGTCACTGAAGTAGAAAACGGTAAACAAGTGTTGGAGACGATTTTTTATCAAAATTTTGACTTGATTTTACTTGATATCCACATGCCACAAATGGATGGCACCGAGGCACTTAAGCAAATTAGAGCAGCGGGCAATTACACACCCGTGATAGCGCTAACTGCTAATAACATGAAACATGAAATCGAACATTATATGCGCCTTGGATTTTCTGACCATTTAGCCAAGCCCATTTCCCGCCATCACTTTATTAGTAAATTGTCTCTTTACCTTAACAAACAAGGCGAGATAGATAGCCCACTTCATCATGGAGATATGTTGAAGTTGATAAAAGACTATCAGCGGGACTTGCGTGAGCAAGTAGTCAGTCTGCAACAGGCGCTAGAACAACGTGATTTGACCATTATTAGCGAAATAGCACATAGAATAAGAGGCTCTGCAGGCTCTTTTGGCTTTGATATTATTAGTCAGAAATTTGCCGATATTGAACACAGTGCCCTGCAAGATGACGAAATAGCAGTGACCTATGAGTTACCTAAAGTACTGGCGTTAACCAAACAATGTATTGACTTGCCGGGTGTAGATATTGCACAAGGTATAGTTAAACACCACAATAGTGCTGAGCAATTTTTAACAGCACTTTTTGAGCTTATTGAACATTCACAGCAAACGCTTAAAGACTTAACCGCAGCGCTGGACAACAATGAAATTAACAGCGCTCTAGTTCATTTATATAAGTTTTCCTCTGCCAGCTATGATTGTGCATTAGTTCAATCTGAACCGGCATTTAAAGCCTTAGAGGATATCATCAAACAAGGCGAACCTGAGCCACAGCAATATTCTCCGCAACTAGATATTATCCGAGCACATTTAGCTGAACTAAACGAAGCATTACAACCAAGCTTAGCGAACGAAATCTAGTTATTATCTGCGTCGTTTGCATTTGATTTCCTCCAACTAATCTTTAAAACTTTGATTAGATAAACAGTGCTGTCTCAACCCACTCCATACTTGCTCGATTGGGTTGAGCTCGGGAGAATAAGGCGGCAATTTAATGATACTCAGATTGTTGTTGTTTCACGGCTCTTGGACGGGTTCCTCGTTCAGCCCATAAGCGAGTGGTGGTATTTTGCTGACCCAATCTAGCTTCGTCCTGAAACCAAAATCTCACCTTGTCTAGAGCAAAGCACCTATAGAGCTTGATACCAGTTGGCTCTTAGTGGGGCATGTCGACGAAATAATTAGTTTTGTTCCTGCAACTAGCGCAAAAGGATTTAAACTACTAATTGCTAGCCCCAAACATGCTTACGAAATTTTAGACGCAAACAAAGTGAAACATCCCTCTGCGAAGATGCTAGTTGCTAGAATGTTTCCAGCTGAGAAGCCGGGAGTGAATCAGGAAGTGTCGATCGCTGATTTTTTGAGTACAGGAAGAATAAACGGATCAAAGAGTCAGCTTAATAAAAACAATCTACTAGCAGATTTTAGGTTTGTATTTATGTTGAATGCCAGTCAAAAAAAATTAGATGTCAGTACTTAAGCAATCGCCAATTCAAGCCCTAGTGGTCTATCCATAATCGATGGGGTCGGCCGTTGAATTTTCACAATTGGCAAAGCCGATGCTTTTACCTAGGCGGCTAAAACACGAACGGGCTTCCTCATTTACTTTGGGGTGGACTAACGCTTTTTTTTATAAGCCAAAACGTGTTGGCGGAAATCGATGCTATATGTCATTAGTGTATTATGCCATATTATAATGATTTAGCTATAATGACAGGATCCGCCTCAATATCATCCAATAAATAACGATAATCCTGTATTGAAGGAAATTCGGATATCTCTCTAACAGGTTGCTGGCTATCAGGGTTGCTCACTGCCAATAAATGTTTAATGCCAAAGTCTTGAGCGGCTTTTAATATGCCTAAACTGTCGTCTACAAATAGTGTGTGTTCTGGGTTAAAACCAAGTTTTGCCTGAAGCTTTTGCCATAACACTTGCGATTCTTTGGTGACAG
>QIJM01000038.1 GCA_003232445.1 Paraglaciecola arctica | reverse complement strand
AAAAAGCAATCAAAGATATTGGTTTTAGTACTGCTAATCTTAGCTATTGCGGCCATCATTTATGCCTTAACAGATAAAAGTCAGCTGTTTGATGGAAGCAAGAGTACCGAAGTTACGCCCTCTGTGAACACTCAATCTTTACCTCCTGCGATGACAAAAAAAATGACCGTTGTGCCCCAAAAGACCCCAGAACAAGAACCGCTACAAGAGCAATTTCAGCCGCAAATAGTATCAGCTGAACCCTCTAATGCTAATCTTGAATTGGTTAATACGGCAACAAACATTGCGCTGGTAAGTAACGTACTAGCTGACGAGCAAATATCGCCAAATGAACGCCAAATAGCCACAGATAATCTAACCTCTTTACAAAATATAGAAACTCAAGATAAACAACTAGGGACACCAAACAGTACCGAGCTCAACACCCAAACAGCATCAGAACAAACAACTAGCTTCAGCATGACGGGCAGCAGCCAGGAAAATAATACCCGCAGTTTGAAACAACGTATTGCTGAGAGCCTTAATAATGATAATCTCGACTTGGCACAGTCATTATTAAGTGAATTATTGGCAACTGAACCCGATAATATTGAGGCTAGAAAAAAATCAGCTTCATTACTTTTTGCTCAAGGTAATTATGCACAATCTAGGCAGCTACTCATTCAAGGTATTGAGTTACACCCTGCTCAAAGTGATTTGAGGTTAATGCTGGCGCGATTGTATGTGGTTCAAAAAGAACCTTCACAAGCCATGAATATATTAATTGAATTTCAGCCCAACACAAACAACCAAACTGAATACTTGGCCTATCGCGCGGCTTTAGCGCAACAACTTAAGCAAACAGAATTAGCCAAGTCGGATTATCAAACCCTGACTAACATCGAGTCTACGAATGCAAAATGGTGGTTGGGTTTAGCAATAACAAGGGATCAATTAGGTGAAATGAAGATGGCTTTGCAAGCTTATAATAAGGCTCATTCGCTCGGTCAATTGGATGTTTCGGTGAACGATTTTATTCAACAACGCATTTCAGTATTAACAGGCGCACAATGAAACCAAAAGCCAAAATACGCTTAGGCGATTTACTTGTTCAACAAGGCATTATCAGCAAAGAGCAGTTGATGCAAGCGCTTGATGCGCAAAAGGAATCAGGGCGCAAACTGGGCTTTATGTTAATAGAGCTGGGTTGTGTGACCGAAAATCAGCTTCTGTCGTTTTTGTCGCAACACTTAAATGTGCCTTTAGTGGACATCAGCCAATATAATGTATCGCTGGCAGCAGTTAATATGCTACCTGAAGTGCAAGCTCGCAGGCACCGAGCTTTAGTGCTTGAAGATAAAGGTGACAGATTACTAGTGGCGATGAGCGACCCAGCTGATTTAGCGGCCATTGATGTATTATCTGGATTATTGCCCAAACCAATAGATGTAGCTGTTGTTAGCGATACTCAGCTGATCCAGGCCTATGACAATTTTTATCGTCGTACGGAAGAAATTGCTTCATTTGCCCAGGAACTGGCTGAAGAATATCAAGATGAAGCCGAATTCGATTTTGACTCAGGCGTAGGCGACGCGCAAGACACCACCGTAGCCAGATTATTGCAATCTATATTTGAAGATGCCGTGCAGGCCAAAGCCTCAGATATCCATATTGAACCTGACGAAGCCTCGTTACGCATTCGGATGCGGGTAGACGGTGTTTTACAGGAAAACGTGATCCAAGAAAAAAATATCGCTTCTGCTTTAGTGCTCAGACTCAAACTGATGTCTGGGCTAGACATATCTGAAAAGCGTCTGCCGCAAGATGGCAGAACCAGTGTGCGCATCAAGGGACACACTATCGATGTTCGGGTATCGACTATGCCGATCCAAGCAGGCGAATCTGTTGTAATGCGATTGTTAGATCAATCTGCCGGCCTATTGACCCTAGATCAAACGGGTATGCCGAATAATTTATTGACACGTTTTAGACGTTTATTACACCGTCCACACGGCATGATTTTGGTAACCGGCCCTACAGGCTCTGGTAAAACCACGACTTTATATGGCGCATTAAGTGAATTAAACAAAGCCGCATCAAAAATTATTACCGTTGAAGATCCCGTGGAATATAGGCTGCCAAGAATTAACCAAGTACAAACCAATAATAAAATTGGTTTAAGTTTTTCAAACATATTACGCACCACGCTACGCCAAGATCCTGACATTATTATGGTCGGCGAAATGCGCGACCAAGAAACCGTCGAAATTGGTTTACGTGGTGCACTGACCGGTCACTTAGTACTATCTACCCTACATACCAATGACGCGATTAGCAGTGCAGTCAGATTGTTAGATATGGGCGCACCTGGTTACTTAGTCGCCAGTTCATTACGTGCTGTGGTAGCACAAAGGTTAGTACGCAAAATTTGCGACAATTGCCGCGAGGATTATCGACTCAATACCGAAGAACGATTGTGGTTAAACAGCCTAGATGACAATTTAAAATCCATTAACTTTAAGCGTGGCAAAGGTTGCCAAAGCTGCAACAAAACGGGCTATAAAGGGCGAATAGGCGTATTTGAATTACTTGAAATGACCGAAAGCATGATGAACGCATTAAAGGTAAATGACACTATCACTTTCTCGCAAGCGGCTCAGCGAAGCCCTGATTTTGTGCCACTGGCCAAGGTAGCGCTGATGTACGCAAAGATGGGCATTACTACCGTAGATGAAGTGCTGAAGTTAATTGAAATGGTGGCGGATGAGCGAGTAATAACTCAAACAGATAGCGCAGAAATAATCGAACAAGAATTAACACAAGTGACTGTAGAACAAAACGCCAATCAAATACCAGATGATGAAAAACCTACATCATCCGGCTTTTCATTTGAACTAGAGCCCAAGAACCCAACACCGGGAGGCGACGGTGGCACAGTTTAGTTATACAGCCAGAAAATCCAGTGGCGAACTTGCTACGGGTGTATTAGAGGCAGCAGATGCTTCAACCGTGGCACAAATATTAGCCGGACGCAGCTTTACGCCCATAAAAATTACCGAAAATAGCCGAGAACAAAGCGCTGAATTAACGCAAATTTCGTTTCTAACGCCAAATATAACGCTCGATGATTTAGTGATATTTTCTCGGCAAATGTATTCTTTAGCTAAGTCTGGGATCCCCATTTTACGTGCGGTGAAAGGCTTAGCTGACACCACAGGTTCTAAACGTATGGCGGTGGCTCTGAATGATGTGACAGATCAACTGGAACGTGGTCGTACCTTATCTTCAGCGTTAAACAAACATAAGCAAGTATTTGGCCGATTATTTATTAGCATTGTACATGTGGGTGAAAACACGGGTAGATTAGATGAAGCATTTTTACAGTTGTCTTTTTACCTAGAGCGCGAACAAGAAACTCGTAAACAAATAAAGGCGGCAACGCGTTATCCTATGTTTGTGTTGATTGCCATAGTCATCGCTATGGTGGTTATGAATATTTTGGTTATACCTATTTTTGCTGAAATGTTTTTGTCTTTTGGTGCCGAATTGCCACTGATGACCCGTATATTGTTGGCCACATCTAGCTTCTTTATTACGCAGTGGCCATATTTATTATTGGGTATTGCGCTTATGATTTTCCTGTTGATAAGATATCTACGTACCGAAAATGGCCGTTATAAATGGGACAGAACCAAGTTAAAGTTGCCTGTGGTGGGTAGTATTTTTGAGCGTACGTTATTAGGCAGATTTGCTCGTAGCTTTTCTATGATGTTGGTCTCTGGTGTGCCTCTGACCTCGGCACTTAATTTGGTAGCAGAAGCGGTCAACAATGCCTTTATGGCCGAGCGAATTTTGGGTATGCGTAAGAACATCGAAAAAGGTGAAAGCTTGTCTAGAGTGGCCAGTAACAGTAAATTATTTACACCTTTAGTTTTACAAATGATCAGTGTGGGTGAAGAAACAGGCCGAGTAGACGAGTTATTGGCAGAAGTTGCAGAATTCTATGAGCGAGAAGTCGACTATGACTTAAAAAGCCTTACCTCAAAAATTGAACCTATTTTAATAAGCATTGTGGCAGGCATGGTATTAGTGCTGGCCTTAGGCATTTTCACCCCGATGTGGGATATGATGGGGGCAATAAAAGGCTAACATTATGAAAAAAAACCAAGCAGCAGACGAGCGCAGTCGTAGCCTATTTGTCAACATCACTGTCGTGGTGATATTTGTTAGCTTAATGTTGGGTTTTATCGTGTATTTAAACGATGGCTCTACCAATATCAAGCGCGTTGCCTTAGAAAATTTGGCCGAACAATTTTCCACCAGCGTGAGTAACGCCCACTGGCAGTGGCAAGGTGAAGGACGCCCACAAATTGTGATGTTGGTCACTTATGCAAATAAATTAGGCGAAAACAACACCTTGGTAGAAACAGAAAGAAAACCTATATTTATGAGCCATCTAGGCTGGCCAAAAGCCGAACCCACTTCAGAAGGCTGTGCCGATATCTGGAATATGGTGTTAAATATGCCTATGGACATAGACGGTTTTAAAATTTTTGCTGAATATTACGACGGACTCAAACTTACCGACAATGCATTGGACTCAGTTTGCCGATACCGATTATCCACTGGCTCATACTTCGAGTATGAAGTATTTTCGGGTCAAGTATTAAAGGTAAAAAATGACTAGTCTATTTAAAAAGATCACGAGTGAAAACCTTGTAGGAGCGCAACCATGAACAACAACGCTAGAGTTGAAACAAACATGCAGCATACAACAATACATTATAGACACACTACTAAGATAGCTTCGGGTTTTACCCTAATTGAACTGGTCATTGTTGTGGTTATTTTAGGTTTATTAGCAGCGACCGCTCTACCAAGATTGCTCGATGTTACTGCCGATGCTGAAGATGCCACAGTGGATGGTGTAGCTGGCGGTTATGCCACAGGTGTAGGATTAGTACGAGCAGAATGGGAATTAGAAGGACGTCCCACAGAAAATAATGGCGCCAATTCAACTTTTGTGACCATTGAAAGCCTACAAGTAGGTATCGATCAAGATACAGGTTATCCCACAGGTCAATTGAATACCGACAGCAGCAGTGAAGATGACCAAATGAGTACTTTGGACTGCGAGAGTATTTTCAACCTAATCATGCAAAGTGCCCCGACTATTTCTTCTGATTGGAACGATCGCCCATTTGAAAATTTCCGGTATTTTACTAATGTAAGGACAGGTGTAGGCTCAGGCGGCAATGATGTATGTTATTACTACCTGACTCAAACTATCAAAAATCGCACCACCGAGCCTACTGATAATTTAGCAGGCAACGGCTTTATTTATGATCCAAGGATTGGCCAAGTGATAGTGTTTAGTAATAACTAGGAGCAGCTTCGACATTCATAGCGGCGAGCTAATAGATAAGCGAAGCGCTCTGTGTCCTGTGGTGAATCGCTTTTAGCTCGTCGCTAAAAAGCATACTTAGGTATAAACAGAGATAACGAGAACAATATAGTAATTAACGTTAACGGGTGTTTTAATGGTATAAAACATCTAATAATTTCAGGGACTTAACTTATAGCTCTCCTTTAGAGGACAAAAAATGCAACAACAACATGGTTTTACATTAATCGAATTAATTATCGTGATCGTGATATTAGGTATTTTAGCTGTTACCGCAGCGCCTAGATTTATTGATATTCAGGGTGATGCAAGAGCGTCTACTTTAGAGGGTGTTAAAGCTGCCTTGCTGGGTGG
The DNA here is from genome assembly GCA_003232445.1 of Paraglaciecola arctica. Lineage (GTDB taxonomy): Bacteria > Pseudomonadota > Gammaproteobacteria > Enterobacterales > Alteromonadaceae > Paraglaciecola > Paraglaciecola arctica_A. Next base: position 18,516 of record QIJM01000038.1, on the reverse strand, counting down.
TGGACAATTGGTTTATGCTAAATCTGCCATTGCTGGGTTTCAAAGGAATGAGAACAGCGATGACGATGGCGCAACAACTACGGATCAAGTAATTATTGGTGGTATCAGAGTTGAGACTGATTTTGGTTATCCTCATGCCGATAGTATGACTATAGCTATGCTAGCAGGCTGGGTTGATTTACCTTCAACTGATTGGGTGATGACAGTGGGTGGAGCGGGTGCTACTACGCCAGCGGTCGAAACATTTGGTATTGCCCCAGGCACCATTGCTCCAGACTACTCAACAGACACTTGCCACGTTATATACCCTAATGCAGCAAATGTAAATTCATCACCAATAGTGACTGTTGTTGCAACTGGCTGCTAAGACATTTACATCACCTTTTAGGGGGAGCAGACTCCCTCTTCTAAGCAAACAAAACGCACATGAGTCATATCACGCGAAAGTGGAAATGGTGTTAAATAAACAAGGGTATTCATTCAGACACACAGGTTTTACTCTGGTAGAGCTGATCACTGTGATTATTTTAATCAGTGTTTTATCTGTATCCGTTTTTAGCCGTTTTTCTGGCACCTCAGGTTTCGCCGAATACACATATCAAGCTAGGCTAATATCAGCCCTGCGTAATATGCAAACTCGCGCTATGCATGATAATCGCGATGGGTATTGTTTTAAAATCAATCTTGATACCTCAACCACGCCAGCCTTCGGCCCACCTGTTTTAACTTATGCACCGGTAGGCGACAAAGACGATACCTGCGGCGACGATATTGATTTCAGCAACCCTGATTATCTTACGACTAACGCCACAGAAATGAGTGAAGAGGATGTAAGTTTATCCACTCAACCCAGTTTTAATTTTATCGATTTTGACGATTTAGGCCGCCCCACAGACGATAGCGCAGACTGCAGCGCGACTTGTAAAATCACTTTAACAGGCGAATCTACAGTATCTGTATGTATTGAATCAGAAGGCTATATTCATGCGTGTGAATAAACCAGCTGGTTTTACCTTGGTCGAACTAGTTATCGGCATTGTTGTATTTTCTATTGCCTTGGGATTGTTTACCTCTTTAATCGTGCCCCAAGCGATACGCAGTGTTGACCCTATTTTTCAGGTTCGCGCATCGGAGTTGGGGCAGTCTTTAATCCATGAAATTGCTAGTAAGTCTTTTGATGAAGGATCAGACAGAACAGGCGGTTCAAATATCTGTAGTCAGGGGGCAAATCCAGCGTGTACTAGCAGTGCCGCTTTAGGCCCAGAGGAAAAAGACGCATCCGGAGAACCTATCCGAAGTAGTTTTGACGATGTGGACGATTACCATAATTTAAATGAGTCTGGCGCGAGTATAAAAAATGCATTAGGTGGCACAACGGGTTTATACACAGGTTTTAATGTACGAGTCAGCGTTGTTTATGATGCAGATATGGACGGCGCAGCAGATGCAGTAATTGGCAATACTAAGCTAATTACCGTTACTGTCACCACTCCCAATGATGAAGATATAATATTTTCAACATTTAGGAGTAATTACTAGTGCACCCTCTCGGCAAGACAACCTCCCATGGCTTTACGTTAGTTGAACTGGTGACAGTAATCATAGTACTAGGTGTGGTATCTGTGGGCATATCAGGCTTTATTCGCACGGGCGTAGATATCTACTCTGATGTGACTGAGCGAGATCAACTTTTAGGTGACAGTCGTTTTGTCGTAGAGCGTATCAATAGAGAACTACGTATGGCGGTGCCTAATAGTGTACGAGTGGGGATAAATAATTCAAACAGTATTCAATGTATCGAATTTGTACCCTCAGAATGGGTCAGCTTTTATACCCGCCTATCTGTATTACCCGATACTTCAACTAACGCCACTGTAGTTGAATGGGGGAATAATCCGAGTGATTTTGTATGGCAAGCAGGCGACTTTGCCATTGTTTATCCCACTAATAACAGCGAAGTGTATGATTTAAGTCTAAACAAACGCATAGCCATAACTGCATGTAGCGATGATGGCGATGATAGTGATTGCTCTTCAGCAGACGACCCAAAAGGAACAGCACAATTAACTCTTGCGGCAACCTTTGATGACCACTCTCCCGCCTCTCGGTTATATATTGCTAGAAAAACGGTCAGTTACTGTGCCAACACACATGGCAATATCTATCGTAATGAAATTAATAGTATCAGCGGCGCCACACCAGTATTTTATGAGTCAGGCATCTTAATGGCCGAAAGTCTCAATAATGATTTCACTAATGCCGATGAAGCCCCTTTTAGAGTGTACGACGCTACTTTGACTCGAAATAGCTTGGTGCATATTTTATTAACTTTTGAACGCAACGAAGAAGTGATTAATTACAACAGTGAGGTGCATGTTCCCAATGTACCCTAAACACTATTCACCATTCTCACTGGCAAACAAGTCGACTCAACGCGGCAGTATGTTGGTCATTGCTTTGTTTGTAATCATTGTTTTAGCGCTTTTAGGGCTTACTATGACACGACTGTTATCATCATCGTCAGAAGCTATTATCCATGAAGTCTTAGGGCAAAGAGCACTGAATGCAGCCAGAGCTGGAATAGAATGTGCAGTGGCAGATGAATTTGGGGCTGGTTGTATTGCTGACCCTACCTTTAAAGCATTTAGTGGTGTAGCTGGATTAGAAAATTGTGAGTACCGCGTCGTAGAGGATACCCCTAAAACAATTACAGACGGCAGCAAAACCTTTAGCTATTTGACCTTTACCAGCACAGGTCAATGTAGAGCGGGTAAAATCAATGTGACACGTTTTGTTTATGTTGATGCGATGCAGTATGAGTGATGAAAATCTACTTTTACAGAATCGTCTACATGTGTTTATTGATAATGATCCTGACTTTACCAAAAGGAACTACAGCAGCGGCTTTTTGCGCAAATAGCGGCGAAAATACTAATATTAGCAACTTTACAAGCAGGCTGTCAGGCCATTATCGTCACCGATGTGACAACCTATATCTATTATCGTTTTACAAGTACCGGCAGCTGGCAGGCGGGTAATATACTGATCAGCAGGAGAATAAATGTGGATGCACTGCAATGATAAAATACAAACTTACTGGCAATATAGTGGTGATTCGAGCCGTTTTCATGGGCAGTAAAAGGGTTATTAATCTATTACTGCTGTGCTGCCTGTTAGTCTTCACGCACGGCATAACAACGGCGGCAGAAATAGCTTATTGGCCTATTGATGTGTGCAGCCTTGATGGTAGCAGCGATGAAGTTATAGACACAATAAATGGCTATCACGGCGCGACAGTAGGCGGTGTGTCATTACTTGAAAGTGGAAAGTTTTGCCAGGCAGGAGATTTTTCCGGAAGTGGTGGGCATATCACTATTCCTCATCAAAGCGCCTTTGAAGCCAATAATGGTGCTATCTCGCTGTGGTTCAACACCCCTGATCTAAGTCATAATGATACTAATGGATATGGTGGCCAGGGGTTATTTTCCCGTGATTCATCTGGGTTCGACGGTGGCGGGCATTTAACGCTCTGGCTAAGGCCTGACGGCAAGGTTTTTGTGCGCCATCAGGATACTGGTAATACATACGAAATCACCAGTAGTGTGAGCGCTACGGTAAATACTTGGCATCATGTTGTGTACACATGGGGGGACTCTGGCATGAGATTATATCTAAATAATGTACTGGTCGCTTCAAACATCGGTTTCACAGGGGGTCTATCAGGAAACCAAGAGCCGATAATATTGGGGGCTAATGCATGGGCCACGGACGATGGGCAAGCATCACCTGCCAATCTAAGAGATTTTTATCAAGGCCAGCTTGACGATGTACGTTTTTTTGATAACCAGATTGATATCAGTGATGTCAGTGACTTGTTTAACCAGGCCAGTTATGACTGTATAAGTTGCCCAGAAATAGCTTATTGGCCTATTGACGTGTGCAGTCTGGATGGTAGCGTTGATGAAGTAATAGATGTAGTAAGTGATTATCACGGTGCGGCAGTAGGCGGTGCGTCAATACTTGAAAGTGGAAAGTTTTGCCAGGCAGGAGATTTTTCCGGAAGTGGTGGGCATATCATTATTCCTAATCAAAGCGCCTTTGAAGCCAATAGTGGTACTATCTCGCTGTGGTTCAACACCCCTGATCTAAGTCATAATGATACTAATGGACATGGTGGCCAGGGGTTATTTTCCCGTGATTCATTTGAGTTCGACGGTGGCGGGCATTTAACGCTCTGGCTAATGCCTGACGGCAAGGTTTTTGTGCGCCATCAGGATACTGGTAATTCATACGGGATCACCAGTAGTGTGAGCGCTACGGTAAATACTTGGCATCATGTTGTGTACACTTGGGGGGGCTCTGGCATGAGATTATATCTAAATAATGTACTGGTCGCTTCAAACACTGGTTTCACAGGGGGTATATCAGGAAACCAAGAGCCGATAATATTGGGGGCTAATTCATGGGTCACGGACGATGGGCAAGCATCACCTGCCAATCTAAAAGATTTCTATCAGGGCCAACTTGACGATGTACGCTTTTTTGATATCCAGATTAGTAACGGTTCTGTCAGTAACTTGTTTAACCAGGCAAGTTATGACTGTATAAGTTGCGACACATCGCTTGTGGCTTTTTATCAGTTTGAGCAAGAAAGTTGGCCTGCAAGTGGCGATGTGCTCGACACAACAACCAACGGCAATCATGGTAGCCCAGTTAACAGTAATATCAGTTCAGTTTTAGCCTCCGATCAGATTGCATGTCGATACTTGGACGTACCATTAAATAGCAGCGATGATACCGTTGATGCTATCGATACTGGGGTAAAAGCCAGTACCCTTGGCAATACAGGCACTATTTCCTTCTGGTACAAAAGTAACGAGGATTGGGATTCGGGTAACGCTAGACAACTAATAGATGCATCCACTCAAAGCGCATCGAATACCGATCCTAATAAATATTTTTTCTTAGTATTAACTGCATCAGGCAATTTGCAATTTAACTTGGAAGACAAGAATGATGGGCATCTTATGGCGGATACCGATAATAGTTTCAATATTGCCGCCGACACTTGGGCACATGTTGCCATTACCTGGAATTTGCCAGGCGAGACCATGCAAATAGTGGTAAATGGTGCACAACAGGCCATTACTTATAACAACAGTGCTGGATTAGATAATGAAATTTCTGATACTGCTACCCTTTACCTTGGTGATAATCGTTCAAACTATTTTGAATTTGCTAGCTCAGGCAATTCCGCCAACGGTCAATTTGATGAACTAAGATTATATAACGGTGAGCAAACCGTCTCGCAAATAAATGAAGATATGGATGATCGCGCTAACTGCGCAGTATTAGATCACTATCGTATTGAACATGATACCCAAGGATTTACCTGCGAAGCAGAGTCAATGACCATCAAAGCCTGTGTCAATGAAGATTGCAGTATCCCATACATAGAGCCTGTTTCGATAACCCTTTCCCCCTCAGGGTGGGATGGCGGTGATACTATTGCATTTGAGAATGATCAAGGTGAAATAACAACCACTTTAAGTGTGACGGATGAGGGCACCATAACCCTAGCCAAAACCAGTGCCAATCCAGACGCTGATTTACGCTGTTTTAATGGAAGTACCGAAACATGTGACATAACATTTTCAAATGATGGGTTTGAGTTTTTCGGCTCCACTACTGCCATAAAAACACTAGGGGATCAAGAAGCCGAAACCAGCTTTAGCAATGTCAATATTCGCGCCGTTCGAGACGATGGAGGTGTCTGTAGACCCTTACTCGAGGGTCCACAAGATATTACCTTCATCTATAATTGCGATGATCCCGCTACCTGCTTAACCCCATTGGGAGGTATCCCAATAAACGGCATCCCTAGTGGTGATCAAAACGGAACGTTAAGTGTCACGTTTGCAGCCGATGGCACTGCTCCTTTGTCGATGCTTAATTATGCGGATGCTGGACGGCTTGCTTTAACAGTGGCGGCGGAGATAGATGGCGTTACGGTTACCTCAGGTACTGCGACAGTCGAGGTATACCCAACTAGTCTAAAGCTCGATGTTAGCCCCATCAGCCTGTTAGACAACAGTTCTAACTATACGGCAGGCGAACCTTTCACCTTTACTATTGGCGCTTATGGCGCACTGGGTTCCTTATTGCCCAACTATGAAGCTGGCGCCTCAGAGCTTAAAGTTGAACGTGAGGCGCCAAATTCTATCGATGCTAACGAAGGCAATTTTAAGTATGGGGACGCTAATGCTAGCACAATGCCTACTAATTTAACGGCAACGTTCACCGCTACGTCCCCGTCCCCACTGCCATTTGGTGGCGGGGTATACAGCTCTGAAGAAGCTTACTACGATGAAGTGGGCAGAATAGAAATAGACATCCAAGACGCGGATTACCTTGGTAACCTTATACCCTCTCAAGCCCCGTTAACGCTGGGTGATTTTATCCCTGCATATTTTACGGTGACACAAACTCAACCTGAGCTACAAGATACCTGCGGTGATATTTTTAGCTATATTGACGAAACGATAGGCTTTGTGACGGGTTTAGAACCGTTGTTAATCTTTACTGGTAAAAATGCTCTGGATGCTGTTACCGATAACTACGGCATAGCACCCTGGATTTTAAGTCTAAGCCAGTTAGATGTTGATAATGGAGTATCCCTAATTGACAGTTCCACCTATGCTGCAATGGACAGTGCCAATGAAGTATCAAAAGGCAGTACCCCTTTAATTACCACTGGAAACGCAGACTACGATGGCATAATTGAAGTACAAATTCCGGATACTCGTTTTAAATACAATAAGATACGCTCTGACAATACTACCTTTGATATCGCATCTCCTTTCACCGCGTCCATCGACATGGAGTTTTCCAGTGCTTTCTTAACCGATGAAGACGGCGTGTGTTATCAGGCAGATTATGCCAACGGCACGTGTTTACCGTTCACAATTCCCAATATTACGGGTGCCAATATGCGTTATGGGCGCTTAGCACTCGAAAGTACTTATGGGCCTGAAACTGAATCACTCAATGTACCAATAAAAACGGAATATTTTGATGGCAACCAGTGGCTAATCAATACCGACGATAATTGCACTAGTATTGAATTTCAACAAGACTTGGATCATATGATACTGAGCGGTAATACTGACATTACCGATAACATCAACTCAATTTCTAGTAACGGCATGTTGATGTTAGGTGTAGCCGATGAAAGCAGTGATTTGTTACTCAATGCCCCCAACACAACGGGGGAAATAAAATTGCAATTAGACCCAACTAATGATCCTACCGGCTGGGCAGGTTATCTGAATTATGACTGGAATGGTGACGGCACAATTTGTAATCAGTCTCCGTCATGTCCAGACGGACCTGATGATAATAGTCTTCCCGATGAAACAGATTATCCATCATCTACCATCACTTTTGGCCAATTCAGGGGCAATGATAGGATCATTCATTGGCGAGAAGTGTTCAATTAATCCTAATTTAACTCAGGTAAAGTGAATAAAACAGCTTTGCCCATGTAACATGCTTGCGCTTTTTGTTGTAACTCAATAGCATAGGCAATACAAAGTTGTGACCTGGTAACGTTACGCCCGATTTATGTCATGACAATAAAAATAGTTGCCTTCAAGCAACCCGTTTGGAACCGAATAATGAACCGTATAGCTCAATTTACTCTTATTATTGCCCTTTCGTTTAGCCAAAATATTTTAGCCGCCAATCTATCGGTTGCAGATGTTGAAAACAAGATATCTGCAAAACAATCCGAGTTCGACAATTACAACAGCTCACTTGAAGCTCAGATTGCTAATGCTGCCAGCTTGGAAAAAGAGCTTGGAGAACTTCGCCAAAACGCTACGCTCGCTGATGCAGATAGACAATCTGCGCTGATAGAAATGAACTTACAATACGAAAAAGTGATTGATGATCCTGAGTTAGATATCTCTTCGGTAATAGGCACTTACGCAAAAACAGTCAGAACGCACAAAGCAATTAAAGATGCCATCACCGATAAATACAACCAGTGGCAAGGTGAGTTACACGATGTTGAACAAATGCAAATATCAAAACACAGCCTACTTAACACTATCGAAGGTTTAAAAGAGCAACTAAATAGCGCTCGAATCGATCGCTTATACCAAGAATTCAATCGCCAAGAAGCGGTTGTAGTCAGCCATAACATTGTCTGTGATAGAAACGAAACCTTAGGCAAATGTAGCGATCGTGGTAAGTCACTAGCAAAACAAAAAGCTTCAAAACGATTTTTAGACAGTGTGTATGACGGTTTAAGTGAATCAGTTGAAGCTGAAAAAAGACGACAAATCTCTGATGCCTCTGTACAAGTACTACGCAGCGAAGTGGCTGATAGTAACTTTAGTGGTCAAGGTAACTTTAACGTTAAAATGAACTTAGAGTTGCAAGGTAATTTAAAACGCTCTCAGGGCTGTGAGTTATTAGGGTTAGACAGACGTTACTGCGTTAATTTTAAAACCAACGATAATGTTCAAGTAGCAGCCATAAGTTTATCACCCATGGCCACAGATGAGTCGATAATGTACGAATTAACAGTGCGCTCAAACGTGTTTGATGATGAAGTGTTTATTAATGGAGTGAGCTACGGTTCAACTAAACTACAAGTTATGTTGCCATCTGGTGAACATGATTTAGAGGTCGTTAAGCGTGGTTTTGAGTCAAGCCGTCAAAAAGTCACTTTGTCTGAGTCCAAAACCTTAAAGGTTGAACTAAATCGTTCACAATTTACTTTTAGTAAAGGTGAACGTATCCAGGATATTTTAGCAGGAGACATAGCTGGGCCTGATTTAGTCGTGATACCTGCAGGCAGTTTTCGAATGGGTGATATCACCGGTGTAGGTCTAGGTAACGAGCGCCCTGTGCAATCACAGGATTTAAAACAGTCTTTTGGTATCAGCGAAACAGAGATAAGCGTCAAAGCTTTTGCAACCTTCGTGAATTCGGCAAGTTACGTAACTGATGCAGAAAAACAAAAAGGTTGCGCTGCTTACGAAGATGGTCAAGCAGTATGGAAAGATGACCGTAATTGGCGTTCGCCTGGTTTTGTGCAAAATGAAAACAGCCCAGTGGTATGTGTCAGTATGCACGATGCCAAAGCTTATGTAGATTGGATATCACAAGCCAGTAGTCAAACCTACAAATTGCCTAGTGAAGCCCGTTGGGAATACGCTGCAAGAGCCGGTAAAGAAACCGATTATTGGTGGGGTGAAGGGGTAAGCACAGACAACGCTAACTGCGGATGGTGTGGTAGTCAGTGGTCAAATGTGAGTACTGCTCCTGTGGGTTCGTTTGAGCGTAATGATTTTGGTCTATTCGATACAGTCGGCAATGTATGGGAATGGACCACCAGCAACCAAGTAGAAAACAACTCGGTTGTACGTGGCGGTGCCTGGAATTTTGCACCTCGGTTGGCCCGTGTGTCGACCCGTATGGAACTAGATAGCAGTTTCCGCTCTAACTATATTGGTTTTAGAGTAGTACGCGAGCAGTAAACGTAGCTTACGACATTTGTACTCCGCTATAACAACAACGTATTAATATGACACGATGATTTCGCATACACTGAATTTCATTACCTAGTGTTATTAGGAAAAAATGGCTTATTTAAATTACCTATCGGATGAAGACTACATAAGATTAGTAAAAGAAGTATTAGATTTAGGAAGAAAAAAGAAGGCCAATATAGATAAAGAGTTTCATAAAAATGTCATTGACCCTTTTTCTGCCATCATTAATGCCGCCGTTTTCGAAATAGATCATCAAACATGGTATGCATCAGAAACCATTCGCCAGTGCCAAAAAACACTGCAAAACCATATTGGCGAGTTACATCAAAAAATATTAGGCTGCGCACTTGGGTGGCATGATTTGGGCAAAGGATCAATTGTTGACTTGGTCTGCGAAAAGAGAAAAATAATTGCCGAGGTGAAAAACAAACACAACACGGTAACAGGCGGAAAGTTGGTAGATGATTACCATTCTTTAGAAGATGCAGTAACGCCAAAATTGAGTCAATACAAAGACTTTACCGCTTATTTTGTGAATATTGTGCCCAAAAATTCTGCTCGATTTAATAAACCTTTCGAACCATCAGACAAGAAAAAGGGCATGAAATGCGCTAAAAATGAATCCATTAGGATCATTGATGGTGCTAGCTTTTATCATTTAGTCACGGGCGAACAAGATGCACTGCAAAAATTATACGATACTTTGCCTGTGGTGATTGAGCATATATTTAAGCATGATTACCATATTGATAACTTCGTACTAGAAGATAAAGCTATGTTTGCTGACTATTTTGATAAGGCATACATCCCAATAATCTTAAAATAACCTTGATCAATGTTTGACAAAAATCATGTAATTAAATACAGTAGTAACCATGATCAATGTTTGATGGCTATGACCCTTCTATGAACACCGTTCCTGAATTCTACACTCTTGCCCAAGTTGCTGATATTTTGAGCCTTTCTAAAGAAACACTAAGGCGTTGGGACAATAACGGTAACTTAAAATCTATTCGTGAACCCAGCAGTAATTATCGTCTGTACCATCGTTCGCAACTACAAAAATTTGAACAAGCTCAGTTGTTGTTTGATAGCAATTGGCAGCAAGAACTGTCTGTTGAGCCATTAAAACCCTATAAATTGTTAGAATTATTTGCTGGTGCAGGCGGCTTAGCTCTAGGTATGGAAAAGGCAGGTTTTGACTCTGTGATGTTAAACGAACTAGACAAACATGCTTGTAATACATTAAGAGCCAATAGGCCTGATTGGAATGTAGTTGAAGGAGATATATCAAAAGTTGATTTCAACAAGTATTGTGGCCAAATTGATATTCTAACAGGTGGTTTTCCTTGCCAAGCATTTTCCTACGCAGGGAAAAAATTAGGCTTTGAAGATACTAGAGGCACCTTATTTTTTGAATTTGCCAGAGCCATCAAAGAAACCAGTCCTAAAGTCTTAGTTGGGGAAAATGTTCGGGGACTATTAAAGCATGAAGATGGCAATACTTTGAAGGCCATTACTGATGTCATTGATGAACTCGGTTATCAGTTGGTCGAGCCAAGAGTGTTAAAAGCGATGTTTTATCAAGTTCCGCAAAAACGTGAGCGTTTGTTTTTAGTTGCTATTAGAAAAGATCTAGCGGCTAAAGTAAAGTTTAATTGGCCATCTCCCTACTCACGTATCATGACGATGAAAGACGCTCTAAAAAAAGGAGAATTATACAATACAGACGTACCTCAATCCTCTGGCCAAAGTTACCCTTTAAGAAAAAAAGAAATCATGGCGATGGTTAAACAAGGTGGCTACTGGCGTGATCTCCCCCTTGATGTGCAACAAGAATACATGAAAAAGAGTTTTTTCCTAGGTGGAGGAAAAACGGGTATGGCTAGAAGACTCGCATGGGATGAGCCCAGCCTAACGTTGACCTGCTCACCCGCACAGAAACAAACAGAAAGGTGCCATCCAGAAGAAGATAGGCCACTAACGGTAAGAGAATACGCAAGGATCCAAACCTTTCCTGACAACTGGCATTTCGCAGGTCCACTTACCGCTCAATATAAACAAATAGGCAACGCCGTTCCTGTGAATCTAGCTTATGCCGTTGGCCGTGCGTTAATTACTTTATTAAACGACCTAGAGCAAAATAAAACGGCACAACTACATAGAGCTTAAAAGAACACTCAAGGGTCTATTTACCTTTCAAGTTCAGTTTTGTTGGTAGTTTTACCGTTTAATTGATAAAAGCCGCTATTTTTATTGTCTGCTTGATGCTCTGTACTTGCCCAAATCTCAGTGCATTGGTACAGTTAGCGGAATATTTTTCTTATCAACTAAAGTGCGGTTTTTACATGTTCAAAAAGCTACGGGGAATGTTTTCCAACGATTTATCAATCGACCTCGGTACAGCAAATACGCTTATCTATATCAAGGATCAGGGTATTGTTCTCAATGAACCTTCTGTTGTTGCAATTCGTCAAGAACGCGGCGCCGGTGGCCCCAAAAGTGTTGCGGCAGTGGGACGTGAAGCAAAACAAATGTTGGGTAGAACCCCCGGTAACATAAAGGCCATTCGCCCCATGAAAGATGGGGTCATTGCCGATTTTTATGTAACAGAAAAAATGCTTCAACATTTTATCAAGCAAGTACACGATAATAATTTTTTACGCCCAAGCCCAAGAGTATTGGTGTGTGTGCCTTGTGGTTCAACTCAGGTTGAGCGACGTGCCATTCGTGAATCAGCGTTAGGTGCAGGTGCGCGTGAAGTCTATTTGATTGACGAACCTATGGCCGCTGCTATTGGGGCTGGCTTGCCTGTTTCAGAAGCGACAGGCTCTATGGTGGTAGATATTGGAGGCGGCACCACAGAAGTAGCGATTATTTCACTTAACGGTATCGTTTATTCTTCTTCAGTAAGAATTGGCGGGGATAAGTTTGATGAAGCAATTATTTCTTATATTCGTCGTAACTTTGGTTCGCTTATAGGCGAAGCAACTGCTGAACGTATTAAGCATGAAATTGGTGCGGCGTACCCAGGTGAAGAAGTAAGAGAAATTGAAGTGCGGGGGCGCAACCTGGCAGAAGGTGTACCACGTGGTTTTACACTTAACAGCAATGAAATTCTTGAAGCCTTACAAGAACCATTAACCGGTATTGTGTCTGCCGTTATGGTGGCCCTTGAACAATCGCCACCAGAATTAGCCTCTGATATTTCTGAGCGTGGCATGGTGCTAACGGGTGGTGGAGCTTTACTTAAAGACTTAGATCGTCTTCTTATGGAAGAAACCGGTATTCCAGTGGTTATTGCAGATGATCCACTTACTTGTGTCGCCAGAGGGGGGGGTAAAGCATTTGAAATGATTGATATCCACGGAGGCGATCTCTTTAGCTACGAATAGTAGCAATTGAAATTTCATAGTAAACAAGGCGACATCATGTCGCCTTTAGGCAGACAATAATGAATTTAATGTTTTCAAGTGGCCCCTCTCTACCTAACAGGTTAGCTTTGGCTCTTTTGCTTTCCGTGTTTCTTATTGTATTTGATCACAAATTTAATGGATTTGGCACCACTCGGGTGTATCTCAATTCATTGGTCAGCCCACTTCAATATCTAGCCAACTTACCTGGCCAATTGCTCAGTGCCAGCGCAAGTCGTTTTGTATCTCATGACCGTTTGTTTAGTGATAATGCTGAGTTGACTCATGATGCCATGCTGATGAATGGCCAACTGCAGTTGCTCACTTTTTTACAAGAAGAAAATGATCGATTACGTAGTCTGTTAAATTCCCCCGTTCAAGACAATACGCGCAAAGTGGTAGCTGAACTTATGGCAGTGGATAACAATCCATACAGTCACCAAATTGTCATCAACAAAGGGGCTATTAATGGTGTATTTGAAGAGCAACCCGTTCTAGATGGTAAAGGCATTGTAGGACAAATCATGCAAGTGAGTTCGACTAATAGCCGCGTGTTACTTATAGCAGATGTAACCCACGCCATACCTGTTAGGATCGCCCGAAATAACGTACGTTTAATAGTCACTGGTTCTGGTAGCTTGAACGAACTATTAATCCAACATGTTGCCCACAGTAGTGATCTAAAAGTAGGCGATGTTTTGTTGTCTTCAGGTTTAGGCAATGTATTTCCCGAGGGTTATCCAGTAGCCACAATTACATCTATCATTCGAGATGAAAGTAGGCCGTTTTCTCAAGTCAGGGCAAAACCAGTGGCTCAACTAGACCGTTTAAAATACTTATTACTGCTTTGGTCAGAGCGCACACTTAACGAAAGTTCCGAAACAGAGATGATGGTAAAATGAGCATACGCAATTATTCTATCGCGCTGAGCATTGTCATCGCCTTGGTATTACAGATCATGCCAATGCCCACTATCGCTGACTTGTATCGTCCAGATTGGGTTTTATTGGTATTGAGTTATTGGGCGCTGGCGCTACCGAACAGAGTCAATGTGGGTGTCGCGTTTTTTACTGGCATATTAGATATATTACTAGGCACCAGTATGGGTGTGCATAGTTTCGCTATGTGTTTATGTATTTACGTATTAGCTACAAATTATAAGCGCCTGCGCAATTATTCTGTTTGGCAACAATCCATCATCATTGGCATTATGGCGGCTTTATACAACCTAGTGATTTTTTGGTTACAACATTTACTCACCGATATTTATTTCTTGTTTGATTATCTATGGCCCGTAGCCAGTTCAATGGTGATATGGCCTTGGTTATTCTGGTTACTACGTAAAGTACGTCGCCAACTGCGTCTTAGTTAGTGATGTTGCTTCTAGCTTCTCAGTCTCCTCGCAGAGCTGAATTACTTAAACAAATAGGCGTACCATTCAGTCAATATCCAGTGAATATAGACGAGACTGTGCTAGAACATGAACCCCCTGACAAGTACGTTCGAAGAATGGCTGAAGAAAAATCTAGTTTAGGTTACAAAAAAGCAGGAACCAATAAGATAGTATTAGGCTCTGATACAATAGTGGTAGCAAATGGCAGTATTTTAGGTAAACCAAAAGACAAAACTGACGCAATGCGTATGTTGAGCATATTGTCAGATAACACCCACCAAGTATTCACTGCGGTTACTATCACCAGCGCTAAACAACAAAAAACCATAGTGATTGAAACTCAGGTCTGTTTTGGCCCTATAAGTACCAAGCAAATGGCAGAGTATTGGCAAACTGGTGAGCCACAAGATAAAGCCGGAAGCTACGGCATACAAGGTTTAGGTGGACAATTTGTGAAACATATTAAAGGTAGTTATAGCGCGGTTGTAGGATTACCCTTATACCAAACAAGAATGTTATTAACTGAATTTGGGATCATTAATGAGTGCTGAGCTATTAATCAATGTTACCCCTTCTGAGTCACGTGTAGCCTTGATTGACAATGGTATCCTGCAAGAGATCCATATAGAAAGGAACACAAAGCGCGGCTTGGTTGGCAATATTTATCGTGGAAAAGTCAGCCGAGTGTTGCCCGGTATGCAAGCGGCATTTGTAGACATCGGCTTAGACAAGGCGGCATTTTTACATGCCTCTGACATCGCTGTACATACCGAGCTGGAAGAAGATTCACCCCACCATATCGAAAAGCGTGATATTCGCGAGCTAGTGAGAGACGGGCAAAATATTGTTGTGCAAGTAGTTAAAGACCAAATTGGCACCAAAGGCGCAAGACTTACCACTGATATTACTATCCCATCCCGTTATCTGGTATTTATGCCAAGCGTTGAACACGTTGGTATATCTCAACGCATTGAAGATGAAGCAGAAAGAGAGAGACTAAAAGCCTTAGTCCAAGGCTTTTGCAGCGAAGAGGGCGGCTTTATTTTACGCACTGCGGCTGAAGGCGTAAAAGAACAAGAACTCACTCAGGATGCTGATTTCCTGAAACGTTTGTGGCAAAAAATTCGTTCTCGAATGAAAAACAAATCCCACATTTTGTATGAAGACTTACCTTTAGCCCGTCGTGTACTAAGAGATTTTGTAGGCACTCAGTTAGATCGAATTAGAATTGATTCAAAGCTGTCTTTACAAGAATTACAGCAATTTACCAAAGAATATGTACCAGAACTGTATAAGCTTTTAGAATATTACCCCGGCGAAAGACCTATTTTTGATTTATACGATGTAGAAAATGAATGCCAGCGCTCGTTAGAGAGACGGGTAAATTTAAAATCTGGCGGTTATCTGATCATCGACCAAACTGAAGCCATGACCACAATCGATATCAATACTGGCGCTTTTGTGGGTCATCGTAATTTAGAAGAAACCATTTTTAATACCAATATTGAGGCCACTCAAGCCATTGCCCGTCAACTCAGATTACGCAATTTGGGAGGCATGATCCTAATCGACTTTATTGATATGACAGTAGAAGATCACAAAAGAAGAGTGAGCCACAGCCTTGAAGTTGCCACCAATAAAGATAGAGCCAAAATCAATATCCATGGTTTTACTGTGCTTGGCCTGATTGAAATGACCCGCAAAAGAACCCGTGAAAGTCTAGAACATGTTTTATGTGGCGAATGCCCGGTGTGTAAAGGCCGCGGCTCGATAAAAACCGTAGAAACAGTGTGTTTTGAAATTATGCGCGAAATTGTCCGAGTTAATCGTGCCTACGACGCAGATAAATTTGTAGTCTATGCATCACCAGCCGTTGCTGACGCTTTACTTGGAGAAGAGTCACATATGTTGGCTGAACTGGAAGTGTTCGTCAGCAAACAGATTAAGGTTCATACTGAACTTTTATACAACCAAGACAAATTTGATGTTGTCATGATGTGAGTAGATTAAAAACGTGAACACTAAAACCAAAGGTGCGTCATTTTATGCCGCCTATCTGATCAAAAAACTCTGGGCACTGGTTGCCTTGAGCTTGGTTGTGGTTGCGGTGACACTCAGTGTGGTGCGTTATTCACTGCCCTATATGAATGATCAAAAACATCATCTAGAACAATGGTTATCAGGGCAAGTCGGAGCTGAATTAAAAATTGGCGAAATTAATGCAAAATGGCAAGGAGTAGGCCCAGTAATAATACTGCGCGACATACAATTAATTCAAAGCACACAGTCCCCCATTAGCCTAACCATTGCCGAAACAGCCATCGAAGTCGATTTTTGGCAATCTGTACGGGCCAGACAAATTCAATCAAATAAGTTTGATTTGCGTGAAATGGAATTAACTATTGATGTTGCCTCCTTAGTTCAGGAAGAAACCACATACCCCATTGTAGACGCATTAGAGAAGCTATTTTTACAACAATTACAGCTGTTTTCTATTAGTCAAAGCAAAATAATTATCAATACCAGAAACAATCAACAGCAAGTAGTACTGATTGACCAAGTGTCATGGGTTAATAAGGGTGAACATCACCAAGGCGTTGGGCAGCTACAAATAGAAGAAATAGCTAAAAATTCAGCGTCTTTTATTCTCGACTTATATGGCAATCAAGAAACACTTTACGGCACCTTTTTCGCAAAAGGCGAGGAAGTCGATTTATCCCCTTGGATTGAACAATGGATATCCAGCAAGCACAAGTTAGTTGAGAGTCGTGGTAGTTTTGTTATGTGGGCGACGATAAAAGATAAATCACTACAGTCTGTGCAACTTGATTTGTCTAATAGTCGCTTTGCTTGGCAATATCCAGAAAACCTTAAGGTTGCAGTGCTAGGGGGCCAAATTAATGCCCGTCCTGTGAATAATGAATGGCTATTTAATCTCAATAATTTGACCATGCAAATAAATGACAATGTACTGGTATCAAACTGGTTAGGTAAAATTGACCAAACTGGCGCATTGTCTTTGCAACATCACCAACCAATAAAATTGGCCTCTGTGTTACCCATGTTTGCGTTGGCAATGGAGCCTAACCAAACCAAGTCACTTGAATCACTGCAACCACAAGCAACATTAAATTTATTGGATATTCATCGTACGCTAAGTGGTGACATGGCGGTTAAAGCCTCAATTAGCAATCTAAAGTGGCAACAGAAAAAATTTATTCCGGGTATGGCTGGTTTGGCAACCGAACTAAATTGGTTCAACGGTAATGGGCGATTAAATCTAAAAGGCAAATCAGGGCAACTGTCGATCGATAGGTTGTTACCGGACAATATTGACTACCAGCGTTTTTACGCTGATTTATATATTCAGACTTCTGAACAAAACATCAGCATTATGGCTGAAAACACGTTATTTAAAAGTGAACTCATTAGCCTACGTCCCCGTTTTTTTTATCGCAGCATCGACAATTATTTAGCTTTTTCATCAACAATTGAAATTGTTGATGTGACACAATTACCGCAGCTTTATCCAACAGAGCTTATGGGCGTTAATACTAAAAATTATCTCATTGACTCTTTACAGCAAGGGCACATAAAAAATGCCCAAGTAATGTGGCATGGCGCGATCAACGCCTTTCCTTTTGAACAAAACCAAGGGGTTTTCCAAGCACAAGTACAAGTGGCTGATGGGAGATTTAAATTTGCCCCACAATGGCCTGCACTAACCAATTTTGATGTCAATTTACTGTTCGAAAACAAAAGCTTGACCATGACCAGCCAAAAAGGTCAGTTGATGGATGTAGAGCTAGCGGACTTGTTTGCCAAAATTCCTGAATTGGCGGCAAATGCTGTTCTGACTATAGATGCTGATGCCCAAGCCAATGGGCAACAGGTTACTGATTTGATGCTGCAAAGTAACCTTGCCGATACGTTAGGTAAAACCTTACAACAAATAAAAGTGAGTGGGCCGTTAAAAACCCAATTAAATTTGTATATCCCTCTGACTGGCGAAGACTTGGTTGTAAAAGGCAAAGTGTTGTTGGTCGAAAACCAAGTCGAGCTGCCTAACTTGGATATTTTATTGGAACAAACCAATGGCACAGTGAACTTTGTCAATAATAAAATAAAAGCAAGTGGCCTTAAGGCG
>QIJM01000617.1 GCA_003232445.1 Paraglaciecola arctica | reverse complement strand
GCAGGCTTATGCGAAAAATGGGAGCAATTGACGGACGAACTTGAAGCTTTGTCCGTTCGTCGCGTTATATTACGCTTTGGCCTGGTGTTTGGTCGTAGCGGCGGATCTTTGCCAATGATGTTATTACCGTATCGCTGGGGGCTTGGTGCGGTGATTGGTCATGGCAAGCAACATATGAGCTGGATTCATATTGAAGATTTGCTGCGTATCATTGCACTGTCAGTTAAAGAAGACTCGATACAAGGTCATATTAATGCGGTGGCACCCGATCAACCGACGCATAAGGAATTTTCCAGTGCAGCAGGACGTTTGCTACAGCGGCCGGTATTTCTTAAAATCCCAGAAAGCCTGTTAAGAAAATTACTCGGAGAAATGGCTTCTATGTTTGTTGATGGGCCAAAAATACTTCCTTGCCGGCTCAAGAAAATAAAATTTGAATACTATTTTCCTGAATTGCGCTCGGCTATTATGGATCTGGCCTAGGGAGGGTATAAACATGAGGATACAGAGCACCTCATTGAATAAACGGACGCAGTTTGAAGAAAAACCGCAGGAACAGGTCATATCATTTGGCTTGATGTTACGTCAAGCCTTGGGTGATCATGCCTGGGCGAAACTGGAGTCTGATATTTCGGCGAGATTTATGACTGAAATAAGTCGCACACGTCCGTTGCAGTTTACTGGGAAAATGCAATGGGTGTATTGCTCACCCATCGGAGCCATTATTGCAAAAATCATCAAGCGATTCTCGATATTACCTGATACCTGTGCAAGAGACGCTGACTTTACTTTTAGTATCGGCATCCGAAATGGCGAAATAGCAAAGCAACGAGAATATACGCTAGGTAAAAACAGACGTTTTTTGTTTACTTCCACTTTTAGTGATCAACCCAGGTTGCACGAAGAGTTCGCAGGCGGGGTAGGTATGTACCTGCGTTTAGCGGTCAAGCGCGGGGCCTTGCTGTTTCGCGATCAGGGGTATTTTCTGCGAATCAAACGTTGGCGTCTTCCATTGCCAGCCTGGATGACGGTGGGCAAGTTTGAGTTATTGCATCGAAACATCGATGACAAGCGATTTCAGATAATCATTCGCGTAGCGCACCCTTTATTTGGAACACTCTTTTATCAGCGTGGTATATTTGTGCGCGCAAAGTGAATACAATTAGCCATATATTGTCACCCTCTATTTTGCCTTGGAAAATATTGAGAAATATTTCCGGAATTTTTATTTATAAAAGATAAAAAATAAAAGATAAAAGAGTGAATATAACTGATTGAGAAAAACGATTACCTTTTATTTTTATCACTGTATTTTTTTCCTAATTTAAGAAACGCTAATTCTATAAATTCGGTGGTCTGATCGAAATATTTAGGCAAACTCTGGAACCAAAGCCAAGTAATGGTCCTCGCTCTGTCATTGAAAAAAAATTGAAGGAAACTGTTTTTTTGTGTTAAATTCTTTGTGTGTCTGTTTCTAATAATTTAAGCACCAGTTGGCTAAAATGACAGGTTTTGACATGAATAACAAGCGTAGAAAATTTATAGTTCTATTTGGAGTAATACCATTGTCACTGTTCTCATTTAGAAATATTTTCGCTAAAAGCAGCGTTTCAAGTAATAAATTTTATATTAATAAATTCAGGGCGAAAAATAGGAACGCTGCGATATCCATTAAGAATGCGCCCTATGAAGAAGTGGTTGAAGAGTCGAGGCGAATAGCGCCGTTAGTATCAAAAGTACTTCGATCAATACACATAAAGATCGCAAACGAAAAAATCTCGAAACTGGAACTGCAAAGTCACGTTATCGATAAGCTTGAAGAATATAATCTGATTCCTTCGATGGCTGGGTATCTTGGGTTTCCTGCATCTATAGCAATATCAGTTGATAGTGAGTTAGTTCATAATATTCCTGACAACACTGTGATTTCCCCGGGCGCACTTGTTACCGTTGAGATTGGAGCGTCTTCAAATACTGCCTATGCTTCGCAGGCTTGGTCTTTTTTTGCATTGCCTGTTGATCAGAAGAAGCGAAATCTTTACAAGGCAGCAAAACTGGCCCTAGATAATGCACTAAAACAGGTCAGGGATGGTTCCCCTCTAGGTAATATTGGCTATAGTATTCAAGCAACGATAGAGGAAAAAGGTTACAACGTTGTTAGAGAATACTGTGGATATGGCATGGGCAATGAACGCATACAAGAGCCTCAAATCTTGGGGTATGGTCAAAGGGAGGCAGGCCCTGCTATGCGAGCAGGTCAAATTTTTAATATACACGTATTGGCAACAGAAGGAAAAAGAGCAATCACCATTAATACCGACGGTTGGGGCGTTAAGTCAAAAGATGGGCGCACTAGCATTGCATTGAGTGCAATGGTACTCGTAGAGCCCAAAGGCTATGTGCTTCTTAGTGATATTGAGATTTGAGTTTTACAATAGGCGCGACTCTTAGTAGTGGTAATCCGGGACACGCTGATTGTGTCAATTCGTCTCGCATAGGCTTCAAAAGTAACATGAAGCAGGGGACACCGATGACAGGGTAGTTTGCAGGCCAAAAGCGAAAGCCTAAGTGAAGTAGCCCCGAAAAAACCATTGACGAAATGGCCGATAGTTTCACAATGCTAGAAGGCACCATCAGCGCAGACGTCAAAGAGCAGACTGCGTTGGCATTTCCGGGGTCATAGCGCGCTTGGCATGTACACAAAGATATTGTATGAACGTGGGAGATCCTGACGACTCTCATCAAGGAAGAGAGTATCGACAATCCCAAATTTCTTGGTAGATATAAAGATTATTTAAAAACAAAAGATGACATCTACTATGAAGGTAATAGAATAGAAAGCCTGGATATAAATACTGCCAGGTATGTTGTTTGGCCAATACCGAGATATAAAAAGACACTTCGATTGATTAAAGACAAGTCTGGTTATTACTACGCAGGAAAAAAATGACTGTGGACCTTATCTGTCGCCACAGTTTTTTGAATTTAGTTAGAAAAATAATCATTGAAGTGCTATTAGGAAAAAAAGCAGTTAAAATAGAAAACTGTAATCAGTTTGGGGCATAACAAGGGCACCTTCGGTGCCGGTCAATGAATGGTAAGCTAATAAAAAAAGTAAAATTAGTAATTTTGTTTATTGCCTTGACTGCATAAAATTCGCGGGAACCCATCTGGGAGCGAGCTCCACAGATGATAAAGATTACGCTTATACCTTATAATGCAAATATCACATAAAATACCGGAGAAACTGGTGCATGTACTTATAATTCTAATTTTAATCCTACTCCTACTCCTATTCCCCTTTATACCGGGTGCAGATGATGGCCTCCCAGATGTAAAATCTTTACTCAAGTATAAACTTAGTATTCCACTCCGAGTTTTTAGTCGCGATGGCCAACTCATCGCTGAATTTGGAGCAAATAGACGAATACCGGTTACCTACGATGAAATTCCACCGTTAATGGTTAATGCATTTATTGCAGTAGAAGATAAAAACTTTTTTTCTCACTGGGGAGTAGATTATACCAAATTGGTAGAATATTTATATGATACTGCCAACGGTAGAAGACACTATGGTAGCAGTACCATTACAATGCAATTGGCCCGCAATCTTTTTTTGACCCGTGTTAATCGTTATAAACGAAAACGATTAGAAATGGTCTTAGCCTATAAAATTGAAAAAAAATATTCAAAAAAACAAATTCTTGAGATTTACTTAAACAAAATATATCTGGGCAATCGTTCTTATGGCGTTGCCGGTGCTGCACAGATATACTACGGAAAATCACTTAAAGATCTGACTCTGGCTCAAATAGCGATGATCGCGGGTCTGCCAGAAGCCCCCTCCCAATACAATCCGATTGTTAACACAAAAAAAGCGCTACAACGACGTAATTATGTTTTGAAACAGATGCAATCGCTAGGTTATATTAATGATGATCAATACCAGCAAGCGGCAAATGAACAAATTAGTGCAGAACTACACTCGAAAATGACTGCTGTGGATGCACCCCATTTCGCAGAAATGGTACGTCAACAGATAGAAACGAAATACGGTACTAAGAAATACGATACTAAAATTTACGAAGATGGTTACAATGTCTATACTACATTACGTCCCAAACTTCAAAAAGCGGCGACGACAAGTCTTCGCAATACGTTGTTAGATTATAGTCGAAGGCATGGCTATCGAGGTCCGCTTAAAAGACAGTCCCTATCCAAATTAAATACATTGTCGGTGCGAGAAAAAAAGAAATTGCTTGAGGACTTCACAAGCTATTCCAATCTCATCCCCGCGTTAGTAACATCTGTGTCGGATAAAGAGGCGGTATTTTTTAGCGCATCAGAGGAAGTCGTTACTTTAGAAGTTTCGCAGTTTAGTTGGGCACGTAAATATATCAGTACCGAGCGCAAAGGCCCAAAGATTAAAAAAGCTACTGATGTGCTGCAAACAGGTGATATTGTTTATTTAACTAAAAATGCTAACAAACAATGGTCGCTTGTTCAGCATCCACAGATCCAGGGTTCGTTTGTCAGTATTGATGCTAAAACTGGCGCGATTACCGCACTCGTGGGGGGATATGACTATTATATAAGTAAATTTAATCGGTCTACTCAAGCTAAAAGACAGGCTGGATTAGCGCTACTCCCTTTTATTTATTCTGCTGCCTTAAATAGTGGCTATACTTTAGCAACGATTATTCCCAAGAAAAAGCTTCCCAATAGCAAAAAACTTACAGCCAATAAAACAGTCAAAGCAATCACATTGCGTGACTCTTTTTCTATAGCACATCCCGCTTACCCTGCTGTTATCACATCAAGTATAGGCATTGATAAGGTTATAAAATACTTAACGCTTTTCGGATTTTCAAAGGCAACTATGCCTAAAAATATAACCTTGGCAGCAGGTAGTCTGCAGGTTACCCCGTTAGAATTAATATCTGCCTACGCACCATTCGCTAATGGCGGTTATAAAGTAAAGCCTTTTTTTATCATGCGAATTGAAAAATATGTCGACGGCCGCCCAAAAATTATTTACGCGGCAAAACAAAATGACATTTGTAAATCCTGCCCCCAAAATATACAAGACAATACGCCAATCGAGACAACGGCCAAACCTAGCGTTAAAACTGATAACGCTTACCTTGTTTCTGAGCTACTAGTAGATAATATCGATAAATTAAAATCACATTATAAAAAATTATCTATACGCAGCGATATCAGAGGACAGGGTGGAATGAGCAGTGGTAAATTCGATGCATGGTATATTGGTTTTACCCCTGAGCTAGTTTCAGGTATATGGGTTGGTTTTGACAAAGCTAGTCAACTTGGATCAAAGGAAACTGCCCTTACTACTGCCTTTCCTGGCTGGCAAGCATTCATGTATACAGTATTACCTAAAAAACCATCTCACACTTTTAATAAACCGGGTAATATTGTTAAGAAAACAATCGATATCAGAACGGGTCTACTTTTTAGCGGCTGTAAAAAAAATGGGACGAAAACCAGGAATGAGGTTTTCAGGAAAGAAAATACACCTCGGAAACATCCAAAATGTAAATAGCAGCCTATGCATGAGATCAAAGCGTGTTATTGATTAAGTTCAGCCGCTAGTCAGAAGATTTTTTCAGGACAGTTACAACCGCAAGTTGTTGGTCTGAAAAAAAACTTGTGGCTGGCGGTAAAAGAGAGGGGCGTTACTAAAAAGTATTCATAGGTAAAAATATTCCCACAATGAACACTTATAGTCGTTTTCGGGCGTCTACTGCGTGAAGCCTGAGCGTCGGAAATTCCGGAGCGTAATAGCGGTCGTAATGGAAATTGGTGGTTCTGGCCCAGACACATATACGATGCTAGAATGCCTGAACTATGCAAAACAACACACATCCCCTGGGAAACATCTCCCTGTCAGTATTTTTACAGGAATTCTGGCAGCAAAAACCCCTGCTCATCCGTAATGCGATTGAAAATTTTAAATGCCCAATTTCAGCCGATGAAATGGCTGGACTGGCTTGTGAGCCTGACGTTGAATCAAGGATTATTCTGGAACATGACGGTGATCACCCCTGGCAATGCCAACATGGCCCATTTGATGAGTCACTATTTTCAAAACTACCTGAGACCCATTGGGCTTTATTATTGCAGTCCTGTAATGTTTATATTGCTAAATTTGCAAAATTACTCGATCAGTTTCGTTTTATTCCTAATTGGCGAGTCGATGATGTTATGGTCAGTTACGCACCCTTTGGTGGATCAGTAGGCCCACATACAGATAACTATGATGTGTTCTTACTTCAAGCACAGGGCAAACGCCGCTGGGAAATTTCAACGCATTCATACGCTGAAGCTGACTTTTACCCTGATCTAGATCTAAAAATCCTGCGATCGTTTAAGGCCGAAGAAAGCTGGGAGCTTGAACCGGGTGATATGCTATACCTGCCTCCAGGCGTTGCTCATCATGGTATTGCACTAAATGACTGCATCACAATATCGATCGGTTTTCGGGCTCCCAATGAGTATGAACTCAGTACGGCTTTACTGGATGAAGTATTGTCGCAACAGACAACAAAAAACGATTTAGATTTCTATCGAGATCCCAATTTTCCGTTACAGGATAACCCCGGCGAAATTAGCGCCTGGGCATTACGGCGAATAAATAATATGGTGAACCAGACGCTCAGTAGCAGAATTCAGGACAGTGATTGGTTCGGAAAATATATTACTGAGACAGATGAGTCTACCGAGACCCTGGAATCGAAACAGGTGTCGAATATGACTCAACAACAATGTTTCCAGATGCTAGAACAAGGGCAGCAATTGGTCAGAAATGAATGCTCGAAACTAGCCTTTTTCCGTAATGGGGAGGATAGAATTCACTTTTTTTGTAACGGTAGTGTCGCCTATTATCCGATTGATCTACTCGATCTTATCCGCCTTGTTTGTAATAATCGTTATCCATCCATAGCCTCACTTATTAAGGTACTAGATAATAATGAGAGGCAGTTATTTTTATGTAACTTGATAAATCTGGGCCATTTCTATTTTGAAAAGGATTGTAACGACAGTGACTAATATCCAAATAATGGAAGCAGACTGGTCGCAGCAACAGCCGGTATTGGCTATGATTCGCCACGAGGTGTTTATTGTAGAGCAACAGGTACCCGAAGAGCTGGAATGGGATGGTGTCGACGCCGATTGTCGTCATGTGTTGGCACTGGATAAATCACTGGACTTACCAATAGGCACAGGACGTTTAGTCCCCGATGGACAAATAGGTAGAATGGCTATACGCAAAGACTATCGGCGACAAGGTATCGGCTATGCTATTCTACAAAAACTGATTGAACTTTCCATTCGCGACGGTCAGACACAAGTCTTCCTTCACGCACAATTATATGCAGTTGCATTTTATCAAAAAGCCCAATTCAAAGTTAGCGGGGAAACCTTTATGGAAGCAGGGATTGCTCATGTCACAATGATAAAAAGTATCAAATAATAGAGGTGTCCGAAGAACTGCACCCTATATTTATTTTTTTCGCTACACATTGCGTTTACAACCGCCTTTGCAATTGAAGTTAAATTTATTTTTAATATCTGGCAATTGCGCCCAGGCACGCACACATTGAATAAAATCGACAGACAGCTCTTCGCAGAAATCAGCTACCCAGTACCAACGGTGCATACACTCGACGCCCACTACAATATTCCCGATATAGAGGGCTCCAGCGGACTATTCAAAGCAGCACTTGTTTTGTATTTGCAAAAACGTGCCACTTTGAATTGCCGCTGAGCAAGGCGTCAAATGATTTATGGTCGAAGATATTAGCTGCTATATTTTACGCAATATTTTGATCCGATGCCTTAGTCTTTTCACTATCAAGATAATGGTCTCTGAGTATTTGTTTTTTCTCACACTCAACAAATCGTGTAAGGATTTGTCTGATTAGTGGCTGATAACTAAGACCATTAAGCTTGGCGATCATCTTCATATCTTCAATTAATGACTTTTGTAAGCGTATCGAAATCATTTGCAGATCTAATGACTCATCTAATGCATCTTGCTTAATCTCTTTTGCGATTTTGATGTATTGCTCATCCTGGCCGAGTTCTCCTGATTCCCATGCTTCTGAGGTGCCTTCAATTTTAGTTTCACTTACCATGATTAATTCTCCATTTCATGAGATAATATGTTTTCTCTATAAACCGCAAATACACACTAAGTTATTATTTATGTTTTAGGTGCATATTTCTCGTAGATGCGTTTCTCTTCGTCATTCGCTAAGTATGCTGTTTTTATATGAATATCTTTGCCATCCACAGATTGCATAAATACAACTTTAAGTTTTCGACCGTAATCAGTTTCTGCTATAAACCACTTCGTAGGTGGGTTAGTTTTGTGATTTTCACGGGTATCCTCAAGAAAACCACCTTCCCTACTGGCAAAACATTGAATAACTTCATTTTCGCTAATACCATGTTTTTGCAAAATTTTTTGACGAATTGGGTTTGAAATCACTAAGGCCATTACCGAAATATAGCATAATGAGACCATTTTGTATATACAGATGTATATACATTGTATATCGACCGCATGACCGGAAATATTAGCTAAAATTACATATTGGCACTAAATAGGGTAATAATCATCTATTGCATCGAAACATCGATGACAAGCGATTTCAGATAATCATTCGCGTAGCACACCCTTTATTTGGAACACTTTTTATCAGCGTGGTATATTTGTGCACGCAAAGTGAACTTAATAGAGAAAATCAATTGAACTAATATGCGGGTTGACAATTGAGTTAACACACCGTTATAGCACAGAAAAAGTGAAGCGAAAGAGGGGTGTTTCAGCAACAACGCACCGCGATTAAGGGAAAAAAAGCGGATTGGATGTTCAAATAACCTTAGCGTAAATTGCGCTGGATTTGCACAAAATGACATAAAACAAGGCACACTAATGTCATTGAACTGGCAATCGTCTGTTTCATAATTCCTCTAACAGTAAAATAGTTAACGAGGGTTATAAACGTGGTCAGTGACAAGCAGCACGATATTAAAGCATTGGACTTGGATCAGAAAAATCTATCTAAACCTGTTTCAGTTAAAAATATTTTTTTAAATGGCATTCTAATATTTTTTTCAGTGGTTTTCCCACTGATTACTTTAGGTGTAGAATTTTTTACTGGCATGAGCGCTAATTCATTTATAGATCCAATTTCATCTTGGGTTTATATATTACTGGTTGCTAGTGTGCCGATAATAAATACTATTATTTGGCTTGCACTGAGACAGCGCTCAATCAAATATCCCGTTATTTTTCTCACTGCTAATTATTTCGTTATCGGCATTGCTTTTATTTACACCTTAGCCTACTTGCCGATGACTCCAATCGCCATTATCGCAACCACTTTTTACGGCTTAGGTTTATTACCTATGGCACCTTTGTTTTCCCTGATTGCTTCAATTATTTTACTCTTTAAGTTGAAGCGTAGACTAAAATCACAAGCTGAAATGAAATTTAAGCACAACTACTTAGGGTTTATAGGTGCTTTAGTGTTTATGGTGATATTGGAAATTCCGGGTCTTATTACTAACTATGGTTTACATCTATATCAATCTGAAGACGCGATTCGCAAGCAATCTGGTTTAGAGATTTTGCGAACCTGGGGTAGTGAGTCTGCTTTGCTAGAGAATACTTATCCGAGATCAGCGCGACTGTTTGATTTGGGTGGTCTAATTTTTTACGGTAGCCTTGGCTCTAACAAAATTGTATTAGCACGCGCGGCATTTTATCAAGTCACAGGCAAGTCGTTTAATGAGTTACCTAAACCAAAGTCCCGCGTTAACGGTAGGCAATTTGGTCTCTTTGGCTCGTCTCGATCAAATATTGACCTTGATCAAGGTGATCAAAAAGTCGGTGGAAGAGTAAACAAACTTTGGTTAGATTCTTCGTCAATTGATGGCAGTATTGATGCAAAAGCCGCAGTTGCCTATTTAGAATGGACGTTTGAATATAAAAATAACGCTACTCGCCCAGTAGAGGTTAGAAAGGAAATTCAATTACCACCTAATGCAGTGATCTCTCGAGTGACTTTGTGGGTTAACGGGGAAGAGCGAGAAGCCGTTATTGCTAAAAAACAAAAAGCAGTTCGAGCTTACCGCGCAATAGTCGCACGGCAACGAGACCCAATTTTAGTGACACTATCAGGCAAGGATCGTGCTTTGGTACAAATGTTCCCTGTACCGGCTAATGGCGGCAAGATGAAAGCCCGCATTGGATTTTCTGTACCCTTGGCAATAAATAGAGAAGAAAAAGGAGTTTTAGTACTTCCAAAGTTTAATAGCCGTAATTTTAATATTAGCCGGGGGTTTAAGCATTCGGTCTGGGTCGAGGCAAGCCATACCAATAGATTGCAAATCAACGGCGTGAAACACGATTCAAGCAAAACGGTAACAAGTGTTCGTAAGCAAATAATCCATAGCCAATATCAACGCCGAAAATTCTACTTTAAAGTCAGGCGACCCGACAAGGCCTTAACGAGCTTTAGTCCGCTAGATAACGCTCAATCAGATAAAATAATTCGACAGACGTTAAGCGAGTCTAAAAAGCAATATCAGCAAATTATTGTCGTCATCGACGGTTCCAAAGGCATGAAGAAACAGATTATAAAGATAGCAGAAGCAATCGAAAATTTAACAGATAACATTGATATCGAGTTCATTATCGCTGGCGATGAGCCTATCGTGTTACATCCACTGAGCAAGCTCAATAAAACAGCCAAAACCAAATTAATTAGCGGCCTTAAAAATTATCAATTTCAAGGTGGTGCCAATAATATAACAGCCTTAGAATTAGCAGTAAATCATATTGTTGGCAACCCCCACACCGCTCTAGTTTGGATACATGGTCCACAGCCCTATTTGCTTAAATCACTGAGTCATTTAAACCAGTTTTGGCAGCGGCGAAGCAATGCTGGCACCACACTTTATTATGTGCCTACTAGTTTGGGTGCCAATAAAATTATCCAGTCTTTACCAAAATCAGCGCGCGCTTATTATGCAGATCCGTATCAAAATGTGGTAGCTAGCCTTGATAAATTGTTTGCGCAGTTGACAGGTCAGATCAAAACGTTTCGTCGCGAATATAGTTTAATCGACAAAAAAAATCTAGACAACGCGACACATAAAACTTCAAATCACCTTGTTAGACTATGGGCCAATTCAAAAATTTTGGCTTTGCTTAGAAGTGCCACCCCAGAAGGCAAGG
This sequence comes from Paraglaciecola arctica, assembly GCA_003232445.1. Taxonomy (GTDB): domain Bacteria; phylum Pseudomonadota; class Gammaproteobacteria; order Enterobacterales; family Alteromonadaceae; genus Paraglaciecola; species Paraglaciecola arctica_A. The sequence goes on along the minus strand of QIJM01000617.1, from coordinate 10,448 downwards.
AAGAAGCGATTCGATTATCATCGCAATACAAACTAGTCACAGCGGCGAGCGGTGCGATCGTATTAGAAACCGATCAACAATATAAGCAATTTGGTTTAAATAAAGGTAAAAAAAATGGATTCAATATTCCAGCTGTACCAGAGCCTGAAACCTGGATGCTAATTATTCTAAGTTTATTAGCACTTATCTTTGCCATTGCTGTGCAGCGTAAGCAAACCGCACGAGCTGAAAATGGGTAAGCTATTTCAACTGGAAAGTCGCCAATGGATTCTAGTATTACTTGGGACTGTCATAGCAATCTGGCCAAGCCTTATTTGGTATCAAGCAAGAATGAGTGATGGTTCAGATAACAATTGGGGGTTGTTGGCATTATTGACAGCTTTTATTATTACGGTGACAAAAAGATCGACTGAGGATCAAGCCCAAAGACCTCAAGTTAATTTTAAATTACTGAATGGCTTGTTATTAATTTATATTATTTTTCTTTTTCTAAATGTTTACCCATTACTACAAGCGGCCTCTGCAGCACTTCTTCTGGCGTGTATTTTAAGTCACATTCATGGTGGAAATAAACTCAATTATGGTCTAACCGGATTAATGATTTTAAGTCTTCCACTATTTGCTTCGCTAGACTTTTATTTAGGTTATCCCTTGCGCTATTTCGTAGGATTGGTGAGCTCAGCGTTATTGCATCTGCAAGGTTTGAATGTCTCTTTGGAGGGCGTGAAATTAATCATGGCAGATCAAGTGATCATTATTGATGGTCCATGCAGCGGTATCAAAATGATGTGGACGGCTAGTTTTTTAGTCAGTTCTTTTGTGGCTTTGTTTAATCTGAGTTTAAAGCAATCAATCAAACTGGGTTTATTGAGTTTTTGTTTTGTATTGATAGCAAACATTCTCAGAGTAACTGCGCTTTTTTATCTTGAATCAGGCCTATTAAAAAATTTGCAATGGATGCATGAATACGTCGGCCTGGTTTGTTATGGATTGGCAGTGTTAGTCACGGTATATTTTGGTTTACAACTGGCTTCTCAAAAACAAAATATAAGCAGGCAGGAAATCAAGGCGTGAAAACTAAAGATAATTTTCAGACTAAAATTTATTTACTTTTAGCGATTTTGAGTTTTGCGAGCGCTTGGGCTTTACCGGCAAAAAATCATACAGAACTTTCGTTAAACCTCAATAAGGACCTCCCAGCCTGGCCAACATTTTATCAAGGCAAAAAACTGAAACACCTGCCATTGTCTAAGCGTGAAAAATCTTTTCTGGGTAATTTTCCAGGCAAGCTCGCACGTTTTAGCGATGGCCATCGCCAAATCATAATGCGTTGGGTGACTATCCCAACCCGACAGTTGCATCCCGCTATAGATTGCTTTCGAGGGCTCGGCTTTACTATATCTAATATAAAAATTAGTCAAGACTCAAATAATCATCATTGGCGAAAATTTACGGCGACCCTTAATACGAGTAAATATACCGTGCGTGAACATATCATGGATGCAAATAATCTAGTATTTACTGATACGTCCAGTTGGTACTGGCAGGCGATGTTGAATAAAAGTAAAGGCCCGTGGTTAGCTATTACGATTGCAAAACTACAACAACCACAGGAGTAAATTGGCAAAGCTTTATTTAAGGCAGATTCATTGTTTTGGTCTTGAGTATTGATGTTAGCGCCATCTATGATAGCTTGCTCAAGATTTTCCATTTTATTTAACTTGGCAGCCAAGAGCAGGTCTTTGTCAACATTCTTTTGTGAGAGAATATTTTTTGCCTCACCATTTATATCATGCGCACCATGCTCAAGTAATATTTTTGCAACAGATAACTTTCTCTCGCCTAATGCTACCCATAAGGGTGTTTTGAGTCTGTAACCTTTAGAATTGATATCCGCCCCAGTGCGTATAAGTAATTCGACTAGTTCTTCGCGGCCTCTGGCTGCGGCTAACACTAGGCCTTCACCTAAAGATGTATTACTAATTTTTACGTTATTTAAAAATTTAGTTATGTTTTCAACTTTAGGATCGATACTGCTTGCATAGGTATCCTGTTTAATTCGTCATAACACAATATGGATGTACGTGGAAACTCTTTCTCAATTTCGTATCTCATCCTTGTTCTTATATCAGCACTGGTTATGATAACCGAACTCAGTGCAATTGGGGATAATCGCCGCAATAGTTCGTCAATGCTGTCAATGAGCTGTTTATGCTCAAATTGGTCGAGTATTTTTGCCTTAAATATTTAAAAATTTTTACAGCATAATTTAGCTGGTTTTGTAGCAAATTATAGTTTAAATATAATATTTTTAATCATTAAACGACTTATTCGTCAGCATGTTCAACTCAAATTAACTTTCTGCCTAATTTAGGAAAAGAGAGCTGAGCGGCCGTTCCCACAACCCTGGACTTTTGGGAGCAGGGCTTTTATTCTTCCTAATACTCCAGAAAGGATGGGTATTCCTCCGACGGGGGAGAAGATCGCTAAGGAGTGGACAGTTTTGGAACAAGCAGGTCAGTTGCTCTCAATGCCATCCCATTATGAACACCAAAAGTCCTGACTTCCTTTTCTATATTGAAATGCGATATTATGAAACTATTAAGCTACGCCAGTTTATTTGTTATTTTTGTATTAGCTATTATTTTTAGTGCTATGGCTACAGAAGCTAAAAACAAGACTGGGTGTACTCCTAATACGAAAAAATTTTATGGTCTAAATTTTAGCCCTTTTGTTGGTCGCCGTGATCCAAGAACCGGAGTGAAATTATCGGTTGAGTATATAACGCGTACTATGAAACGAATCCAGCCGATCACCCAGTGGGTGAGAATATTTGGTATGTCTAACGGATTAGATCGGGCTGGTGAAATCGCTCATAAACTAGGATTAAAGAGTGTATTACAAGCATGGATCGGTCGGAATCATGCAGCCAATCAGGAGGAAATCAGGTTATTGATCCAACAAGCGCGGGCAGGGCACGCTGATTTATTGATTATCGGTAGCGAGGTTATACTGCGAAAGGATGTATCGGAGGAGCAGTTAATCGCGTACATAAACCAGGTGAAACAGGCTGTGCCCCACTTAAAAGTTGGTACCGCAGAGACTTATCATGTGTGGCTTAAGCTTCCAAAATTAATCGATTCGGTAGATATTGTCTATGTTAACCTTTATCCGTTTTGGGGGGGTGTTCAGCTAGATAAGGCTAATAGTGTATTCGATATGTGGTACAAAACACTAAAACGTCTAGTTGGCAAAAAGCCAATTGTTATCGCTGAAACAGGTTGGCCCAGCCGTGGAAAAAAAATTGGCCAAGCGGTACCTTCGGTTAGTAATGCAACCACTTATTTAAATCAAATTGTGACCTGGCAGTATACTCACCAAATCCCGGTTTTCTTTTTTTCCGCTTACGATGAAAAATGGAAAGAATCTACCAAGGAACAACGTTTAGGCGGCGCTTGGGGGTTACTGGACAAAGAGGGCAAAAAAAAGTATTCAAAATTATGTTATTAGAATGACAAGCATAATTCAGACCAAGTCTATTGGTATGGTGGAGACTATTATGTTGGTGAATAAGTGTTAACAATTGCGTTATCTATTGTGCTAAAGACATCGAAAAAACAAAAAATTTATAACATGCTTAATAACGATTATGAAGTTTATCATGATAGACATTTATGGGGTAATAGCGTATAAATAACCACGATTTTGAATAGATAAATCAAAGTATACCGGACTAGTGCTTTGTAGTGGGGCGAGGGCTTGCCACTAAACTTCATACTATTGCGCCTTGTTAGGGATACCAATATAGTCGGCGTAATAATATGCATAAATATCCTATAAAAAAAATTCTACTGATATTAACTTGTGGTATCTTGATAGTGTTAATTGTTGCTCGTAATTTAACACAAATAACGAGTGACGATGGTGTGATTAACACAAATATAGTTACATTAAGGAATTCGATTCCTGGGTATGTAACCTTTTCACCTTTAATTCGTCCAGGTGTGCCGATTAAGAAAGGAAGTGTCGTTTACACGGTTAATAACAGCCGTTATGGAAATATTGAATCGGTAGCGCAATACCACTCGCTCAAAAGCCAGCTTAATTCACTAGTTGCCGACAGGAAGGGACTGGAATTAGAGCGTATCGATTATAAAAAAGAATATCGACGTTTCGCTGCATTGGTAAGTGCAAAAAGTGCTTCTGAAGTAGAATTAGAGCGTATTAAGACAAAACTGGATCGTGTAGAGAGTTTGTTAAAAATTAAAACACAACACGAACAGAATACCAGTAAAGATTTATCGGATATTACCGCGCAGTTAGAACTTTTTAAAAAGGAAAAAGGGAAGTCGTCATTTGAAGGCGTTATCTGGTCAGTTATCACCAGATCCAGCGAGTATAAAAAAATAGCGTCACCACTATTTGAGGTTATTGATAAAAATAGTATCTGGGTTGATGCCTATTTTTCAGAAAAGTATGCAAATGATTTACGCACAGGTCTACCAGTAACAATTGAGGTGATATCTTCAGGGAAAAAATTGAAAGGTAAAATCGTGTTCATTAGAGCAGGTGTTGGCAGAATAAATTTTAATAGCCCAACCCAAAAACCACCAGCGAGTTTTAAAGAGCGCAAAATTGTTGCTAGGGTGTCAATTGATACTCCCGGTATGTTTTCTGCCGCAGAGTTCTATGGAATTGGTTTTAGCGTACGCGTAAATGTCGAAAAATAAAATCACAGCGGATGGTACTGATCAAGCGACTAAATTGGAAAGTAAGAAGTTTGAAGGGTTTCTATTTGTTGCATTATTTGTTCTGGGTATAACTTATATTTTTAGTGATAACATGTTCTTTGAGGAAATGGTTATTGCCGTAAGAAATCTTTATTTTCAGATGTTATCCAGTTTAGGCAATCTTAATGAACTCACTCGTTATTCCGAGAGATTTTTTCCATTTATTGTAACAGTTTTATTTTTAGCTATTGTATTTATGTTTAAGGAGCCGAAACCACGGGGGGTGAAAAGTGCAGTAATTATAGTTACGTTTGCATTGCATACTGCATATATCATATTTCGAGTTGGTACGCTCAACCTCCGTGATCCTGCGAGTACTGTCACCAGTAGCTTATTATATGCTACTGAAATTTTTTATTATCTAATGATGTGTTGCTTCTATTTGCAAATGGTATGGCCGATTAATAGGTCACGTCAAGCAGATAAAGGTGAAAAGCTTATAAGAAGCAGTAAGTATACTCCCACGGTCGCGATGTTTGTTCCAACGTACGATGAGCCAGTAGATTTGCTCCGAAGAACATTAGTAGGATGTCAAGCAGTTGAGTACCCTTGTAAAAATGTATATTTATTAGATGATACCAATCGACCGGAGATGCGCGAACTGGCAAGTGAGCTAGGTTGTCGCTATATTGCTAGAACTGATAACACTAATGCGAAAGCTGGAAATCTCAACAACGCACTTTCACAAACTGATGAAGAACTAATTGCATTTTTTGATTGCGATAATATTCCAACTAAAAATTTTCTTTATCGTCTCGTAGGGTTTTTTCATGACCCTAAGGTAGCAATGACAATATCATCGCTCCACTACTATAATGCGCAAGAAAACACTAAAAATATAGGCATTGAAATGTTGATTGCAACTGATCATGCTAAATCTTTAAGTAATAGTCAAACCGGAAGAGATTTTTTTAATGCATTGCTGTGTTTTGGTACCAGCTATATTATTAGAAGAAAACCATTAGAAGAAATTGGAGGCATTCCAACTGAGACTCTGTGTGAAGATTGGGCGACATCCATAGTGTTGCAGTCAAAAGGATACAAGACCTATTTTCTGGACGAAGTGCTTTCTTCTGGGATGGCAGCAGAAAATCTCGGTGAGTTTGTGCAACAGCGTTTACGATGGTGTCAAGGAACTTTGCAATCAATGTATGCTTCGAGCAATCCACTTCGTATTAAAGGATTTAATTTGGGCCAAAGGTTTGTCCATTTTTTCGGGGTGTTTTACTATCTAATGTATCCGATAACTTTGGTCGCGATGCTGATACCCTTGCTTTATTTTTTCTTCGGTATCGTTCCCATCGAAGCGAGTGTCGCACAGTTTACGTTTTTCTTTTTACCATTTTTTTTAATGCAAAATATGATGTACATATTTTTTTCCAAACGCCCAAGTTCGATCATATCTTCTCAAATCTATGATTACATAATGTGTGTCCCACTAACCATAGTGACCATGAAGACATTTTTAAAACCCTTTGGGCAGCGTTTTCGTGTAACGCAAAAGGGGATTACCAGTGATAAAATTTCACCGTTGCATCAAATTGGTTTGCCACTGTTATTTTTATTTTTGTTGTACTTAGGTGCGATTATCTTTGGTGCAAATAATGTCGTTTGGTATGGCGTAGGTGCACCTTTTTTAGTGTATTCATTTTGGTGTGTCTATCGAATGATATTTTTCTGGATGTCGTTTCAAGCTTCTATTAATCTACCACAAAAAAGAAAAACTATTCGATTCGATCAATCTATGCACTGCCATTTATTTAACGAGCAAGGTGAGTTTATTGCCGATTCCAAAGTTATGAATATATCTGATAGCGGATTGGAAATCGTCGTGAATATAGCGACTATACCCGATAGTTTTTTGATATCTTTTCCAGCACTTTCAATGGGAAGTGTACAAGTTAGAGTGGCAAGGAGTATTTGCAAGAGGGATGATGGCTGTTTCGGTTATGGACTAGAATTCACTAATCTTACTCCGGATCAATACCGAAAAATCATTGAATTTATCTATTGCGAACCCGGCACTTGGGGTAGTAAAGTTGTTACCGAAAATATGGCAATAAGAGCGTTAACCCGATTTTTTTCTAAGGTAAAATAATGAGAGAATATCTTGGATACTTAGCTGTATCGGAAAATCAAAACAGTTTATTGGATGATACACGCAAAAGAATCTTTGATTGATAATGAAAAAAGTAAAAATCATTTGTGTCGTTGGTACAAGACCTGAAGTTATTAAAATGGCACCGGTCATACTAGCATTGAAGCTAGAGCCTTGGGTAGATGTTCGAGTACTGGCTACGGCGCAACATCGTAATTTGTTAGATCAGGTGCTGGGGACATTTAATATATTACCCGACATCGACCTTGATATTATGCAAGCAAACCAGTCTTTAACACAACTAACAGCTCGATTGTTGAGTCATCTTGGTGACGTGCTAACAGATGAAAATCCAGACGCGGTTCTTGTGCAGGGAGATACTACGACGGTGATGACGGTTGCACTTGCTTGTTTTTATCATAAAATTCCAATTGGTCATATAGAAGCTGGTTTGCGTACTGGCGATATAAAGAATCCTTTTCCGGAAGAAGCAAATCGAGTTATTACCGGGAAATTAGCGCATTGGAATTTTGCGCCAACGGTTAACTCGTTGGGTAATTTAGAGCGTGAAGGTGTTGACGTCAATACTATTTTAGTTACTGGTAATACAGTCATTGATGCACTTCGGATAATTGTTGATAAAAAACCTATATTAGATATAAATATCGACCCTGAGAAAAAACTTATTTTAGTAACCTCCCATAGACGTGAAAATTTTGGAAATCCGTTGCGAAATATATGCCGTGCAGTTAAAACGCTAGCGGTTGATAATGCTAATATTCAGTTTCTCTTTCCAGTGCATCCCAATCCGAATGTGAAAGAGATTGTTTATGAAATATTAGAAACTGTACCGAATATTCTGCTATGTGCCCCATTAAATTATAAGTCTTTCGTGGCTGCAATGATTAGGTCATATATAATTTTAAGTGATTCTGGAGGCGTTCAAGAGGAAGCTCCAGCTTTAGGTAAACCTGTCCTGGTTTTTAGAGATAAAACCGAGCGCCCAGAGGCTGTAGAAGTGGGCGCAGTAAAAATGGTTGGATCTGATTGCGAATACATAGTTCAGGAAGCACAGTTATTAATTGATAACCCCGATGCATATCAATCTATGGTGTATGGTCAATCGCCATATGGCAATGGACACGCGGCAGAAAAAATTATTGGTGAGCTGAAAGCATATTATAATCAACGGTAATTACAACGAAATTGGCTAAATTTTATTCGTCCCTCTCCTGTATATTGGAGTTGTGATGCGTAGGTTTAATGTATTTGTCGGGATATCAAACCCTCGCCCATTGGATATCATGTTATATGAAATTCCTTTTATAAAATTTTAGATAAATAAACATTAAAATAAATGCGTAAGGTATTTTGGATTTTAATCGTACCCAATGCGCCACTAAAGGGTTTTATTTTGAAATTTTTCAAATCCAGAGATAGGTTTCCCTTGACGGATATCGACGATTCTTTTTTCAATAGTATAACAGTGCTGGCTAAACGCCTTTTTACGCCATTAATGGTGATCCAGAAATGAATTTTGTAATTTGGTGCCGATCCCGAAATGGCTGAAGATTGAATCGTGATTATCGGACTTTGCTTTGTCTTAAATATTTTTTTTAGCATATTACGCCGCGTGGCTTGTTTGGCACCAGCGTTTATTGAGTTTGAAAAATATTTGCTATATTGCTTACGTCTATTCGAATCGTCAATGACCAAGGCGTCAATGGGAATGGTGAATTTAAATTCAGATTTTAACGGGTTAGTTGAATTGAAAACAAGTTGCCCATTAAAACAAGTTGCCCATTAATTTTGCCAACACTGATCAAGTGATTGTGGCCAAACGAGGCTAGAACGCCGCCTTTAAATACCAGGATGTCTATATTGGTTTTAGCGGTATCAATTGTATAGGTATTTTTGGATGGATTGGCCGTACAATAGTGCGGGATCAATAATCCACACAACAGGTTTAGATATAGCAATTGCCGCATAGGTGCCTCTCATTAGGTTTAGTCAAGAATCCATACTAACTTTCAGTTGTATATGCTTTGTCAAGTTTTGTCGTTATGGTCGAAAGTGATTATTACTTTGCCTCGGGCCTGTCCTTCTCCAAGATACCGGAGCGCTTCAGGAACCTCACTTAACGGGTAACGTTTATCGATAACAGGATAGTTTGCCAGTCTCAAAAAGCACAAGGATATGAGCCATATCCTTGTTTGTTTTCATTGCCAAGATACCCATTTTTTTACGCCCGATCATTGAAAGCAATGATCCCAGAAACAGGAGATTGAACATCAGCGCCACGGAACCGCCGACCATGGCATAAATTCCCTTGGGTCCTAATGCTCGGCGGTAATCGAATATTGAATGATATGCGGCAAGATCAAGTATCAGGTCGTAACGCAGCCCATTGTTGGTAAAATCTTCTTTAGTGTAATCAATTATAAAATCTGCACCCATTGAGCGCATTGTCTCCAATTTTCGGGTGTTGTCCACGCCCGTTACTTCAGCGCCGAATGATTTTGCCAGTTGCACCGCAAACAAGCCTGCGCCACCACCAGCACCATTAATCAAAACCTTTTGTCCTGGCTGAATATTTCCTTTATCGCGAATTCCCTGAAGGGCGATGCATGCTGCTTGAGGCAGGGTCGCTGCTTCCTCGAATGTCATATTAGCCGGTTTAAGTGTTAATGTTTTTTCCGGTGCGCATACATATTCGGCAAAACCGCCCATATAGTCGAATATATCGCCGAACACTTTATCGCCAGGCTGAAACTGCTTTACGTCTTTGCCAACTGCTTCAATCCGCCCAGCAATGTCAGATCCAAGTATCTGGTATTTTGGTTTTCGAATCCCCCTGATGCGGGCGTATAGTGGTTTGCCCCTAAGAAATTCCCAATCGGATGCATTTAGGGACACCGCATGAATTTTTATTAATACTTCATCGTCCTTGGGCACAGGTTTTTCTACCTCCTTTAGTTCCAGTACATTGGGTGTCCCATATTTTTTGTATACAATTGCTTTCATCATTTTCCTGCCATGATTGTTTAATTCGGCTATTTTCAATACATTTCACTATAATCCATCTTATTCTATCGAGATGCTAATGCAATTAATGCACAACCAAAAGCGGCTTGACGGTTTAGGGGCGACTCAAAACTTATTTGCGGGTATATTTTCGAGAGTTTGCTTTCTCTGATATGCGTCCACACGCTGTTTTTACTGCCGCCTCCCACGCTAAACAAGCGTTTAATGGGCGGCGCGCCTACCGACCGCAGGCGCTGGTAGCCGTCAATTTCAATCTGACTGATGCCTTCCATGATGGCTTGTAAAAACACGGCATCGTCTTTTGGTCGAGGTGATAAATTGGGTTGTTGATTTGGATTGTTTATCGGAAAACGTTCGCCTTTAACTATCAACGGGTAGTAGTTTAATCCGCTGGCTTGGTCTGGAGATATTTTAGCAGAGAGCGATTCGATTTCTGCCATTGAGAAAAAATGTTTTAAAACCGCGCTACCGCTATTGGATGCGCCACCCGTTAGCCAATGTTGTTTAAAACGGTG